>NZ_JBFTND010000024.1:0-47722 GCF_056397305.1 Cupriavidus sp. 05N40 | reverse complement strand
GCGGATCCTGCCGCTGATTTTCTTCTCATACCTGCTGGCGTTCCTGGACCGGATCAACGTCGGCTACGCGCAATTGCAGATGAAGGGAGATCTGGGTTTTTCCGATGCCGTGTATGGCCTCGGAGCGGGCATCTTCTTTCTCAGCTACCTGCTGTTCGAGGTTCCGAGTAACCTCCTGCTCGAACGCATCGGCGCACGGCTTACAATTCTGCGGATCATGGTGCTGTGGGGCCTGACATCGGCCGCTACGATGTTTGTCACGACTTCCACACAGTTCTACGTGGTGCGTTTCCTGCTGGGCGTTTTCGAGGCCGGCTTCTTTCCTGGCATCATCCTGTACCTCACCTACTGGTACCCAAGCACGCGCCGTGCGGCCGTCACGGGTATGTTCATGTTCGCCATTCCAGTGTCGGGAATCATCGGTGGTCCGGTGTCTGGCTGGATCATGTCGTCGATGAACGGCGTCGGTGGCTACGCGGGATGGCAGTGGATGTTCTTGCTTGAAGGGTTGCCCACGGCATTTCTGGGTATCGCCTGCTTCCTTTTGCTGAAGAACAGGCCTGCGGATGCCGGTTGGCTGACGCCCGCGGAGAAGGATCTTATCCAGAACGCTCTCGGTGCTGATGCATCTGGAGCCGCCAGTGCGCACAGTGGAGTGGGATCGGAGCTTCGCCAGGCCTTCTTTGATGCTCGTGTGTGGCTGCTCGCGCTGATCTACTTTGCTACAGCCTGTGCGAACTACACCTTTACGTTCTGGCTGCCAACGATGATCAAGGGACTGGGCGTCACCGATGTCGCGCAGATCGGCTGGTACTCTGCCATCCCGTATGTGTGCGCTGGTGCGGGCGTCCTGTTGCTGACGCGCAGTTCGGACCGATTCAAGGAGCGACGTTGGCACGTCGGCGGTGCTCTCATCATTGCGGCGGCCGCGCTGGCATCCACCACATGGCTTCAGTCCTCGCTCGCCGCGAGCCTCGCAGTCCTTTGCTTCGGCGCTTTCTTCCAGTTCGGTGCCGGCATTGCATTCTGGGCCATCCCGCCGACGTACTTGCGCAAAGAGGCCGCTGCGGTGGGAATCGGACTAGTGAGTTCCATCGGCGTGGTTGGCGGCTTCGTCAGTCCGACACTACTGGGCTTTATCAAGGGGCAGACCGGAAGCTTGTCATACGGCATCTATGTCATCGCTGCCATCATGGTCATCGGTGGTCTCGCCATTCTGTTTGTACTGCCCAAGAGCGCCTTGCGTGTGGGCGCCGCGCAACCGGACTAGGCCTTTTCGCTTCCATCAGGACGGCAGCGTTTCACGCAGCCCGCAGCACCAATATTTCACTGCACCGTATGGCGGCCAGAAATGAATCCAGCAAAGGAGATCTGTAATGAAACCCACAACGATTACCCGCTTCTCGCACGTGCTTCCAACCGACACGGCGTTCCGGGGTGAAGGCCTTCGCGACTTCTTTGTGTATCGCGACCTTGGCATTGCTGCCGCCACGAACGGACGCGTGATCGCGCAATTGGTGCGGGCGAATAATGCACCGGAAAACGGCACTGGATGGCATGTACATAAGGCAGAGTTTCACATCGTCTACATGCTGAAAGGTTGGGCACGCTTCATGTACGAGGACCGCGAGACGCTGGTGGCCGCAGGTGATTGCGTGCATCAGGCGCCGGGAATCAGGCACTACCTTTTCGATTACTCTGAAGACATGGAGTATCTGGAGGTAGTGGGACCTGCCGATTTCGCAAGCATTGAGGTGGAAGGACCTTGTGCGGTACCGAAGCCAACGCCATGGAAGCAACGGGCGGCTTGACGCGTTGCGCGTAGGAGCGCCCCCGAAAGACATTGGACTTCGATACACCGGCTGAACGATTCCATCAATCCGTTGCGTTGACCGGTTGAATCCACAATGCCTAAGCCGCCAGAAGACATGATCTCGTCATTGTCCGAGAAGGGTCGGGATGCGGATGCCAGCCAATATCGTCGCCATGGGGGGTGTGTGCAACACCCCCATCCGCCTGCTCAGCGGCACCCAGTACACCACGCCATTCGCTACGCCAGATCTACAGGGCCGTGATCGTCGCAATGGTCACCGTGTGGATGGTGAAGATGGCCCTTGACCAGGTAGTCCATGTGGTCACCGTGTGGCACGGCTTCGTGCCCGCAGCCGGGGCCGTGGACATGCCCGGGCTCGTGCCCCCCGCAGTTGTGGTCCGGCGTGCATCGGTCGGGATTTTTCTCACCGACTTCTAGCCGGTGCTCATCGACATGGCTCGCATGCGGATGATGCAAATGGCCGTCATGCAGAAAATCGATGTGTCCGTTGTGCCGGATTGCCGTATGGCCGCAGTGCATGCCATGCCGGTGATGATGGTGGGCATGGTGCGGCAGATCGCAAGTGCTCATGCCAGACTCCTTTCGATAGGTTGCCGCACGGTTCAGCGGCAAACAGGCGCGCCTGCCAACCATGATAGACGAGCGAATGGCCCGCCATCGCGACGCCGTGGACCCACATTCAAAACCTGCGTCCCAGCTTCGGTCCTGTTGACGGACACGCGTGGCGAAGAGAAGGCGCGATCACCTGCGGGGCAGTCGTGGCAGTACAACTGACAAGCTGACGATCCCCGTCAGTCCTGCGCAGCGCCACCTCGCCACTGAGCGATTGCTTGCCCGGTTTGTTGGTGGCAGACTTGCAACAAAGTTGCAAAGAGTGCTGATCCTCTTTCCTTGCTTCCCATGCGGCAGCGCTGCTTATCGATCCTGCTGGTCCTGTTCCTGCTGTTCGCTCAGTCGGTGGTGGCGGTCCATGCGCTCGCGCATCTGCAGRCTCACCAGCAGACGAACCCCTGTGCGGCACCTGCCGATGTCGGGCAGTGCGGGCCCGCACGTTTGCCATGACCCGTTTTCCGCTACGCGCCATCGCGGCCGGCGGCGCGGCCGCTGTCGCCGCTGTCGCCCATGCCCAATCGGCAGAATCCAATCCGCCTCTCTCACCGTCTCCCTCTCCACCGCGGGGCAGCCTGACACAGCAGGAAGCGATAAAACCTGCACACGCTCGTGGTCGCAGCCAGGCGCCTGGACTAGGTACGCAACGCGCTGTCGCCCGAGAGCGGCAGTGCCGTCTGTCGGCTCAGTGGCTTCCAGAGTCGGAGCCGTGCAACGGTTAGCGCCATTAGCGGGGACTCTTCCCATGTTTGATCAACGATTCCTCAAGGTCGCCATCGTCGTCCTGCTCCTTCACGCAGGGCTGCTCTATCTGATCCAGACCGGCCTGGGCCGCAAGCTGACCGAGGCGGTTGTCGGGCCCGAGATCATCGCGCGCATCATCCCGATGGAACTGCCGCAACAACCGCCAGCGCCGGAGCCACCCACGCCGCAACCGACGCCGCCCAGACAGGCCAGGGTGGTGACGCCGCACCCGAACCCGAACCCACCCAAGCCGCAACCCACGCCGACCGCCGTAGCATCATTGCCGCCGCTGCCGAACGCGATCGAGGCGCCGCCGCCTCCGCCCGCTGCCCCAGCTCCGGCGCTGGAGCCGCCCGCACCAGCCGCACCTGCCGCAGCGGCAAACGCCGCGCCCCGCGCGGTGGGAATCGGTGAAATCGCTTGCTCGTCGCCGCAGGTCACCTATCCGGCGCAATCGCGCCGCACGGGTGAAACCGGCAAGACGATCGTGCGCCTGACCACTGACGAAAACGGCCGCGTGGTCAAAGCGGCCGTTGTCAGCTCAAGCGGATCCACCCGCCTCGATACGGCCGCGGTCAATGCGGTACAGGCGATGCGCTGCAAGCCCTATATGGAGAACGGCCGTGGCGTGGCGGTCACCGCACAGCAGCCGGTCACCTTCGAACTGGACTGAACTGCCGGAACTTTCCGCGCCCGCTAAACGCCGCCTATTCACCGCTTGTTCACCGCCTATCCAGGAGCCACCATGCAGGACCTCGGACTCTCACACCTCTGGTCGCAAGGCGATGTCGTCATGCGCGCCACCGCCATCATTCTGTTGATCATGTCGGTGCTTTCGTGGATCGTGATTCTCACCAAGGCGTGGGATCTGGTTCGCCTCAAGTCGATGGCACGTGGCGCCGAAATGCGTTTCTGGCGGTCGGACAATTTCGATCACGCACTCGACACGCTGGGCGCCAACGATGCCAACCCGTTCCGCGCGCTGGCCATGGCCGGCCGCGAAGCCGCGCAGCACCATCTCGCCAGCCAGCCGCAACTGCAGGATGCACTGGACATCTCGGACTGGCTGACTCGCTCGCTCAGGAGCGCCAACGACGAAGCCGTGGCGCACATGCAATCGGGCCTGGCTGTGCTGGCCTCGGTCGGCTCGACCGCGCCCTTCGTCGGGCTGTTCGGCACCGTGTGGGGCATCTATCATGCGCTGATCGGCATTGGTGGCGCTGGCGTGCCAACCATCGACAAAGTGGCCGGCCCGGTGGGCGAGGCGCTGATCATGACCGCCTTCGGCCTGGCAGTGGCAATCCCGGCCGTGCTCGGCTACAACACACTAAGCCGGGGCAACAAGGGCGTCATCAGCAAGCTCAACCGCTTTGCGCACGACCTGCACGCCTACTTCGTGACCGGCGCCCGCGTGCGCCCCACCACGAGCGCGCGCGCCGATGACGGTTCGATGCGGCTGGCTGTCGAGAACTGAGCGCCTGCATCCCTGGGCCCGAAACAGGAGGGATAAGCATCATGGCATTTGGCACGCTCGACGAAGACGATGACGAACTGATGAGCCAGATCAACATGACGCCGCTGGTCGACGTCATGCTGGTGCTGCTGATCATCTTCATCATCACCATTCCTGTCATCAATCAGGCGGTGAAGATCAGTCTTCCCCGTGCGAGCAACCAGCCCAACGACACCAGGCTGCAGGACATCAAGCTGTCGATCGATGCGCAGGGCAGGGTGTACTGGAACCAGCAGCTGGTAGACAACGCCGCGCTGGAGCAACGCATTGCGGAAGCCGTCAAGCTGCGGCCGCAAACTGAATTGCATCTGCGCGCGGATCGCGACGTGCGCTACGAGCGCGTGGCCGAGGTGATGGCGGCCGCGCAGCGCGGCGGCATCGACAAAATCGGGTTCATTACCGAACCGAGGCGTTGACACTGCTGCTAGGCAGAATCGGCGCYGATGCGAACGCCCGTGTTTTTGGAGATCTCAGAGGAGAATTGCTGTGTGGGTTCAGCGTATAGCTATTCGCACCGGTATCTGGATACTTGTGCGCCAGCGCGCTGTACAGCCTCCGACGCTTGCTGCGTCTGTACCGGATTATGGCTGAGCATGGCACGCTCAGCGTTGGTAACAGCAGCCTGGTAGGACTGGCGCAGCGACGGGCAGATGATGCTTGAAGTGAGCCTGGCCTGCCCCTTGGGATCGAAGACGGATGACGGTTCAGCGCGATACTCTGCGTTTTGTTGGCCGATGGATTTCTTTACCATCTCCGTCTTTGCGTCGCTCTGGCACGGGGCATCCTGCAACGTGACTTGCCCCGCGGCGCTCCGGCATTGATAGATGGTCTGGCCGGCGGCATTCGTGGCCATGACGAACATCGCGATTGTCAGATACCTCTGCATGGTGCAACTTCAGGATACGGGTGCCTGCACAGCGCGCAGCTTTCGCGCGCTCTCCGGTCCTGACGGGCCAGTTCCTTCAGTCGACTGTGGCGAGATAACAGTGATGTAGTCGCTGAGGATCGTCCCCAGTTCGACGTCCTTGGATGTGTAGCGCATGATCGGGATACCGGCCGATGCAAGAACATCATTCTTTTGCTTATCGCGCTTCTGTGCTTTAGCGCTACCGTGCGAGGCGCCGTCAAGCTCGATGACATAGAGCGGCCGCATCGTCTTGCGCTCACAAACCAGGTAGTCGACATACTTCTGAGCGAACAGGTTCCTGGCGGCCTGTGATTTTCCCTTGTGCTGTACAAACGCGGACATTGCGACCTGGGGAAAGACGTGCGTTTCTTTCAGCGCCGCGCTCAGCCGCTCGTAGAGCTGTATCTCATCCTGGCGCAAGAATGGCGCTCTGCGGGCAAAGCGAAAATGCTTAGAGGGACTCCCGCCTGCGCCTGCCGCCTTCAGTACCGACAGGACAACGACGACAATGCCGAAAAGGAACACCAGCCCGAGCATCGCTTTCACTTGACCCTCCTGCGCCTATTGTTGTATCGCGCGATACTAAGCACTAACACGACCTGGCAGCACCCCTCCATAGTGGGGCGAGCTTGGGTCGGGATGCGCAGCCCGGCGCTCGCCAGAGTGTGCGGAAGGCGTTAGGGAAGGGGGTTTTCCGCCGCCTTCGGGGGCAGCACGGCGCCTTTGCCGCAGACAAAGGCTTGCCGGGAGCTGTCTTAGCGCCCTACATGCGCGATGTCGACCGCAAGATATCAGTGGGTAGCCGCCGGGAATGAGCCCCGCCACCTTCCCGGCGGTCACCCATCAGAACTTGTGTCGGATGCCGACGGCGACCGCCGTCATGGTGCGGTCGTTCGCCCCGAGGAAATAGCCATTGGCGAAGCTGACCGCCGAAGTATCGAAATTGATGCCAGCATTTCGCACGTAGGCCATGGTCAGATAGATATCGGTGCGCTTTGACAGGTTGTAGTCGGCGATGAAGCTGATTTGCCAGGCGTTGGGTACATTGGTGCCGCTGAGCATCTTGACGTCGTCATAGAAGTAGCCGAGCGTCAGGCCCAGCGCAGTGGTAGGTTGGTAGTTGATGCCGGCCCAGTAATAGTCGTCCCTTACGATGGTGGCACCGTTGCTCGCCTTGTTCAGGCCCCACCGGTAGCCGGCCATCAGCTTGACCGGGCCCGCGCTGTAGCTGGCAGCCACCCCGGCCTTGCGAAAATTGCCGACGTCGCCACTGGTCGGGATGGTGGGGTTGTAGCGGTTGAAGGCAAACGCCAGGCCGAAGGGACCGGAAAAGTAATTCAGGCCGGCGCCATAGCCAGTGTCGCGGCGGAACTGGCCGGGAGCCTCACCGTTGCCGAACACGCCGTTGCCGAACGACCAGTCGGCGGTGGCCGTCAAGGCACCGAAGTTGCCAGTGTATTTCGCCATATTGTCCGAGCGGAAATCCAGGCCCAGCTGTGCGGCGATCGGTTCATATTGGGTCGAATAGCCGGATGGTGAGAAGTTGGAGAACGCGTCGAAGATCGCCGTGTATTGGCGCCCGAACGTTATCCGCCCGGCGCGCTCGCTCTGCAGGCCAACGAACGCCTGGCGGCCGAACAAGCGCCCCGACTGCGTAGCCTTGCCATCGTCGAGGCCAAAGCCGCTTTCCAGCACGAACACCGCCTTCAATCCGCCGTCCAGGTCCTCCGTGCCACGCAGGCCCCATCGCGAGCCGGACAGGCCGCCCGAGTTCAGCGCCACACGTGTTTCCCCCGGCCCGGGAAAGCCGGGCTGCGTGGGCAGCTTCGGCGAGAGATGGTTCACGTACTCGATATTGGCATCGGCCACGCCGTACAACGTGACACTCGCCTGGGCCGCGCCGGACAGCGCGCCGCAGGCGGCGGACAACATCCATAGGGGCGTCTTCATTCTGGTGGTCTCCTTTATTATTGATTTCTTCATGGACGGCGCGGCAGGTGGCACCGCAAGCGAGACCGGAAGTCGCCGGACGAACGCGAAGCGGGCGTCCGGCGCGGGCGCACACAGCCAGGCCGCCAGGCAGCCTGCCGTCAGGCGTCAGCGCGCGATGGCGCCGTAGATGGCCTGCGCGGCCCGGCCGAATGTCTCGGACGATTCAAGCGGCCCGCGCGATGCCGCGGTCTGCCGCTTGTCGCTGGCGCTGGTAGCGCGCGGCGCGGTGTCGGGACTCGAAGAGAATTTGACGATGGTTAGCGCCCGGCGCGGGTTGATGTAGATCTTCTGGCCAAAGCGGCCGCCGGCTTCCACCGAGCCGTCGCCATCGTTGCGTTGGTACCAGTAGTCCCGATAGGCGTAGCCCTGCCGACCGGCTGCCAGGTTGCCCCGCGCAAACCGGGCCTGATTGTGGCCGGGCTGCAGCGCGATGCGCGTGGCATTGGCAACGTGGTCTGGCAAGCGTTGCGCTTGCGCCAGTCTGACGAACTCGGCAAAACGGGCCGCATCGCGCAGAGTGCTACTGATCCCGCCGCTGGCCATCTCGGTGCCAAGGCGGTCGATCTGGACACTGGCGTCATCCTCGGCGAAGCGCGACCAGATCCGCTCTGAAGCCATTTGCGCCCACGACTTTCCGGTGATGCGGCGCAGGGCCCAGGCTACGGCTTCGGGCGAGCCGTTCTGGTAGTACCAGACATCCGCTGCCTTGTCCGCGGCCGGGATGGCCACCTTCAGGAAGGCATAGATATTGTCCGGAGCACCTTCGCGGCGCGGCAGGATGCCCACCGCGCCGAACAGGCCAAGATCTGGTGGAAGGTGTTCCGGATAACCGACGGCAACCTCCATGTCGAGGTTCTGCTGGACGGTGGCCTCGCCGAATGGGGTGCCGGCCAGTTCGGGCACATAGGTGGACAATCTGGTTTCTGGATCGAGCTTGCCTTCGTCGACCAGCATGGCAGCCAGCAGCCCGGTGACCGATTTGGTCATCGATGCCCAGATATGCATCTGTTCAGCGCCGAAACCGTTGAAGTAGCGCTCGTAGACGATGCGCCCTTCGTGCAGCACGATGAAGCCGTCCGTATGGGTCTGGCGCAAGTACTCATCAAGCCGGATGGTCTGACGGTCGACTTCAAAGCTGACCAGGTCCAGGCCCGCAACGGGTTGCACCGGCATGGGCAGGGGCTGTGCCGAGTGCCGAATGCCTGCTGTGGGCGAAAGTTCGCGCGCGTGCCGGAAGGCCCAGCGCAGGTAGGGGTAGCGAAACGCGTTGCTGCTGTTGACCTGTGCGTCGGGTGGCGGCGGAAACCCTTGCATGATGCTGGTGGCCGGGTCTGCCGCCGGAATTGACGTCGGGGTTGCCGCCGACAGGGCAGCCTGCGGCTGCGCCAACGTCACCGCCGGCAGCGTGCCCAGCAGTGCCATCGCTGCGATTGCGTTACAGCGCCGTACGCCTGGCTTGCCAATGGAAAATGGGAACCGCACCTTGTCTCCTCCGTTTGCCCGCGCTTCGATTAGCGCGTTGCAACGGAGGATGCGGCGTGTAGCGGATATCCGGCAATAGGCTGCCCGGCATAACGCCATAACCGTTGGGAATGGGTCGTCGCCGCGGCCGCGGCGTCGGCGAAGCAGGCCCAGCCAAGCGTGACAACGGTAACAAGGCCCGGACACCGGGCTGCTGCATACGAACCACCACACGCAACCCGCAAAGCTGCCCACGCAAATCGGCGATGAACCCAAAAATGGCACTCGGCGCGGGCAAATGTGGCGGCTACAGCCAGTCAGGGCCAAGGATCAAGACGGCGGTGAAGGCGATCGAGGTCCGCCATCATCGCGTCCGTTTCAAGGTGGATCGGTGGATTGAATAGGGTGACGGTCATCACCGGGTCATCACCACATGTGATGTATTGACCCGCACGGTTTCATAGGCGGACATGGGCCAGCTCCCTTTGACTCAGGTTGACAGCGCGCCAGGCCAACATCGTACGGGTTGCTTCGTGCGAGTCCCTCGCCTGCTCAGAACATCGTGTTCGTGTTGTTGGCCGTCTCCGGTACCGGCTGCAGCACGTCCCAGTGCTCAACGATCTTTCCATTGGCGTCAAAGCGGAAAATGTCGACGCCTGCGGTTTCCTTGCCGCCCCAGTCCAGATAGCGCACGTGAATGAATGCGAGGTCGCCATCGATCGCGATACGTTTGACCTCGCACGGCACTTTGCCGGCCTGCTTGATGTAGCCGGCGATGAAGTCGGTGCCATCCGGAAACAGGGGGTTGTGCTGGATGTACGGACCCGCAACCAGGCCCGGCAATAGCTCGGACTCGCCGTTGTTGAAGATGCGTGCGTAGATGGTGTCGATGGCAGCTTGAATGCGTTCTCTGTTCATGGTTCGCCTTTCGGGGAGGGGTGTTCCGTAGTAAAGCAGCCCAAGGGAAGATGATCCATATCGATGCATCCAGAATTCATATCATTTCGTCTCATTCAGCAGCTATGATGAGGTCATGGAAGCGTTGAACGGTTGGTTAAAGGCGGTCCGAGCCGATGGCCTGGTGCTGGTACGCACGCGCGTGGCAGGGCCATGGGGCTTTGCGGTGCAGCGTCGCGATGCCGTGGTGTTCCATTTCGCTGCGGAAGGACATGCCTTCGTGCGTCAATCTGATGCGCAGACGCTGGAATTGCGTGCTGGTGAACTGGTTCTGTTCCCGCGCGGTGGTGCGCATGAAGTCGTGCATTCGAAGCGAGGCAAGGCCATTCCACTCGATACATTCCTTGCCAGACGCGACGGCGTCGTTGACCCGGATCCCAAGGCCACCACGCTCATTTGCGGCCAGTTCGACCTGGATCAGCATCTGGCGCTCCCCGCGTTAAGGGCGCTTCCGCAGGCCGTGCTGCTTCGCGCCGGGATGGAACCCGGGCATTCTCCTCTGAGCGATACGCTGCGCATGCTCCGTAACGAAGTAGAGACGCCGAACTTTGGCAACCACATCGTGGTGCGGAATCTGCTTTCGTCCTTGTTCGTCTACTTGATGCGCGAATGGGCTGAAAATGCGTCCCCTACAGATAACGCTTGGTTCTCGGCCCTACGGTCGCCGCAAATGACGCGGGTCCTTGCGCGGATGCACGAAGCACCAGAACGTGCCTGGACGCTCACGGCACTCGCCAAAGAAGCCACCTTGTCGCGAGCCGCTTTCGCCCGCAACTTCTGCGCCCTGGTGGGCGAACCACCGCATCAGTACCTGACGCGTTGGCGCATGGGCATTGCCGCGCAACTGCTGGAGGAAACCGAACTACGCCTCAGTGAGATCGCGTCGCGCGTCGGCTATGGATCGGAGTTTTCGTTCAGTCGTGCCTTCAAGTTGGCGCGTGGTGTCTCGCCGATCAAGTACCGCCATCAATGGAAAGGTCGCTGACGGTGAATCGACGCTCAGATCAACGAATCGGTATCATGATGGTTTCCTCCCAGCAATAGGCCCATGAAGACCGCTTTAAGTCTCGAACAGATCCACGCCTTGGTTCGCGAACGATTCCCCGAACTGGAGCGAGAGAAGAACACCAATAGCACCAGCTATTTCCTTGGCAAGAAGAGTGTTTTGAACCGAATCTTTCGGCTCAAGTCGGCGCCTCGGGGCCTATGGGATCTGAAGCTTGCACAGTCCCACGCGTCCGGGGGCGATCGCTCGCTGGAGAGGGTGGAATCTGTAGAGTCACTTGCGGCGTTGATCAAGCATGAAATTTCCCTCCTGCAGGATAGAACTGGGAAATCATCGAGCCAGACCCCAATGACTTCCAGTGGCTCGACATCCGCCTTTTCAGGCTATACCGGTGCCCCGCCTAATGCCTTTGCAATGGGTATCATTCGTTCGTTGGAGAAGGAGGGCTTTACTGTCGCAGCTACGACGCAGGGCCCGGTGAAGGCTCAACGACGAACATTGCGTATCACCTGGCGCGGCATTTACATCGGACTGATGAGCGAGCAGCTTTGGTTGAGTAAAGTTCCGTATGCTTGCCTGTACCGCTTTCCAAAGGAAGGCGTTAAGGTCTCTATCGCGAAAGCGCCTCAAGATTTCGAAAAGTATGCTTTCGCCCGCGACCATGGCTGTGATCCGGATCGGCTACACGTCTATACGGACTACAGCGGGTCTTATCTATGGATCGAGGATGAAGCGACAAGTCTACTGCTGATGCGCGATTGGGCGAGACGGATTGACGCAGCCTTCTTTCCGCCGGAAAGCAGTCTGGACGCGGCGAATATTCAGGAAGACTTGCAGACGATCTTGACAGACAAGTCGAAATCCGAAACGGAGCGTCTCGCAGAAGTGGCTGTGCGTCTGGGGCAAGGGCAATTTCGGGCCGACCTCGAGCAAGAGTTCAATAGCGCGTGTGCAGTCACGCGGTTGACCGTTCTTTCGGCGCTGCGCGCCTCACACATCGTGCCGTGGAAGCATTCGACCGACGCACAGAGGCTCGACCCCAAGAATGGCCTACTGCTGTCAGCCAACCTGGATGCGTTGTTTGATCGATATATGATCACTTTCCGACCGGACGGAAAATTGGCAGTCTCCAAGTCCATGACGCATTGCGATCTGAACAAGCTTGGTCCTTTGCAAGATCTTGAGAACAAGCCATGCGAGAGGCGTGCAGCCTACCTAATGCTTCATAACGCGGAATTCGACCGGCTCGAAGAGCGCCGTGTGGAATTTGTCAGCGCCTCTTCCCAATCGCTAGGCGACCGCTGAGGCCAGATGGACAGCGCCGGCCGACTTGACCCTATCGGCATGTGGTGTCAAGTCGCCAGGCATATTTTGGCGGACCAGATTGACGTGTAGTCGGAGAGATTGGCCGGCCAGGGGACGCTTGCCGGCCAATGACTGACCTTCGCCGCATCAGATCATACGACCGCAGCCGGATCCACAGCGGTCGTATGAGAACGCACGCGCATAACATTTTAAGGGCTGCACGCGTAGCAGTTCGGACAGCGATCGCTAGGTTTCTTACTCTCCTATACAGCCGCGCTTCCTTCTGCCGCCACTATAGTTACTTCAACTCGTAGCCCCTCCGTGGCGAGCGCTGCCTCGACAGTAGTACGAACGGGTGCCTCCGCTTTGTTGTCTGCCAACCACCCCTCCCATACAGCGTTCATTCCTGGAAAATCCCTGATGTCACGCAGATGGACCGTCGCAGAGAGAAGCCGGCTAGGGCTGCTTCCCGCTTCAGTAAGGAGCGCCTCGATACGTGACAAGACCTCACTTGTTTGCGCGGCGATATCGCCGGTGGCGGAAGCACTCCCTTTGGCAGTTTGTCCGCACAGATACACCAGTCCGCCATAGCGGACAACCTTGCTCAGACGCGAATTCGTATGGTGTCTCTGGATTGCCATCACGACTTGTGTTCCTTCTTTTGTGGTGCTTGATTGGGGGGGCACGCTAGGGCGGCCAGCGACCCAAGACTTATTGGTTTGATCGGGGCACGAATGCGATAGGCGCCAATCTCACTCGGCGTACGATGGTGGGTATTCGCAAGTATCTGGGTCACGGTGATTCCGCACATCCTCCCCTGACATGGCCCCATCCCGCAGCGACTAAAGAACTTAGTCTGGTTTGGTCCCTCACACCCCAACTTCGCCATCTCACGGACGCGCCCCGCGGTGACTTCTTCACATCGGCAAACAACAGTGTCGTCAGCACAGTCAACGAGCCATTCTGGAGGGCGATAAAGGGCATCCAAGAATGGACGGACACGCTGCTGATGCTTTAGCGCGGAGCGCCAAGACTTCGCAAGTTGCTCGCCCCTTTTAGCGTCTAGTCTTCCGATTGCCACCGCAGCCCCTATGGCAGCGATGGCACCACTGKCCTCCGCAGCCAAAGCGCCCGCGATCGCCGCACCATCGCCGGCTATTCGAAGCCCAGACAAGGACGTCTCACCCCACGCATCAACGGTCGGATGCCACGCCAGTTGCTCATCGCTCCACGAGTGGTCCACACGCAAGAGCCTGGTTATCTGAGTATTGGGCACGACGCCGTGATGAAGCAAGGCAACGTCGGCTTCGATACATTGCGCTCTGCCGCCCTCGACGAATGACACCGCTCGCACACGTTGACCGTCATCTGTAGCCTCAATGCGAAGATCTTCCACATGCTTGACAAAGCGTACGCCCGCACGGCGCAGCCTCCATAGCATCCGTAGACCTTTTCCGAGAATCTTCGGGCACGTTGCAGCCAATGTCAGATGCTTCAATGCGCGCCGCTTGTTTTCTGTGGGGGTTGTCTCAATGATGCCGGCAATTTTGGCTCCTCCGTCTAGCAGTTGGCATGCAACCAACAGTAGCAATGGACCGCTTCCCACCAGCACAACCCTGCCGTCTGGGACTTGAGCTGCCGTCTTAAGAGCGATCTGTGCAGCGCCTGCATTTAGTACGCCTGGTAGCGTCCAACCGGGTAACGGCGAGGGGCGCTCCATCGCTCCGGTGGCAATCACCAATTGCGGAGCACGGGCGTTGAACGAGCGTCCTGACTGTTGCGCGGTAACAGTCAGATCACGCGCCACATCCCACACCAAAGTGCCGTACCGGACATCGGCCCCTGATTTTGCAAAGCGCTCCGCCAAGGACGCGCCATGGCAGTAGTCCGGACCGAGCAACTCTTTGACCGTTCGGGGCGCGACCGTGATATTCCGGTATATCTGGCCGCCAGCGCGAGGCTGTTCATCGAGCACGACAGTCCGCAGGCCACACGCTGCCGCAACTGTCGCTGCCGACATCCCCGCAGGACCGCTACCTATAATGATGAGGTCGTGGGTGAAGCCTTCGTTGATCCGCTTTTCGTCGATGGAGCGAACATTGTTCCCTGAGCTCATGCTGCTGCCTCCACGCGCCGTGCGCCCGATGGCAACCGCACCTGCATTCCTTCGCGCACCTCGACCATACAGGATTGCACGTTCTGAGCGCCATCCACTTCTACGACGCAGTCGAAACATACACCCATGAGGCATAGCGGCGCCCGTGGAGCTCCCGATACTGCCGTCTTTCGAAAAGGCACGATTCCCGCGGCAAGCAATGCTGTCGCCAGGGTCCGGCCCGCGCACGCATGTACCGCTTGTCCTTCCACGTGGATGACAACAGTCGGCTGCAGCTCAGTGGGCGATAACTTGATTGACTTGAACATCGAAACGCCTTGCCTTGAAATCCCGAACTTCAACCGGTTCGGTGCCGGTACGTATCCATTCCACAAGAGGGCCGGAATGTGCTGGTGCCAGCGTGATGCCGCTGTGGCACGTCACGACGAAAGCTCCCGGGCACTCAACGGACTGCTCATAAATCGGATAGCCATCCGGAGTCATGACACGCAGCGCGCCCCATGTGCGAACCAAGTTGACATTGGCCAGCATTGGGAAGCTGCGCACCGCTCGCGCTGCAATGCGAGCCAGTTCAGGCAACGTGGTGCCATCGTCCATCCCGACTTCTTCCTTCGAGTCACCGATCTGCACAACGCCTTCGCCCGTCTGCCGCACGTAATGGCACGGATATCGCAGAAATGGCGACACCCGTTCGCTAACCAGGAGTTGGCCTCGTACAGGTCGTACGGGGGCGCATAGTCCTACCTGGGGAGCAAGGTCTCTGTTCGCCAGTCCGGCAGCGAGTACCACGCGCGATGCCGAGAACGTGCGGTCTCCAGCCCGGACTCGGAATTCCCCCGCGCGGTGCTCAATTTTCCCAACGCTTACGCCGGTCACCAGGTGGCCACCGAGAGCCTTGTAGCCTTGGACCAGCGCTCTCAACGTACGCAGCGGACTGACATGACCGTCGAGCTCGCAGTAAATCGCACCGACAACATCCGGGCCGGTTTCTGGGATGAGCCGGCGCAGGCTCGGCAGATCTAGGACTTCGTATGGATAGTTGATACCGAGTTGTGCACCTAATACTGCGAGTTTCCCGGCGGACTCAGAGAGCGTCTTCTCATCGAAGCTCATACTAATTCCGCCTGGCTGCTGAAGTTGGACGTCAATTCCCGTGAGGTCTTGCAGTTCCGTCGCGAGTGCTCGCCACTCGCGCGCCGCCTGCATGGTCCAGCGTGCATAGGCCGGACGACCCAGCCCCTTGTTCTGGACCCAGACGAGGCCGAAATTTCCTCTCGATGCACGAAAGGCGTCATCGCTTCCGTCAAGCACGCACACGGTATCTCCGCTGCGGGCAAGCCCATATCCCACGGATAGGCCCACTACGCCCCCGCCTATGACGAGCGTGTCGATGTGATCAGTACCCATGGCCTATTCCGCCTTGATGTTGCGCTCGCGGACAATCTTTTCGAACTTGTCTGCCTCGCTGCGAATGAACGCAGCGACCTCGGCGGGAGTCTTGCCCGAATCCGGTTCGATGCCGAGCTTGACGAGCTTCTCGCGGAAATCTGGCGTTGCCATCACTTCGCGAATAGCCGTGTTTAGTCGATTGACGATAGGTGCGGGGGTGCTGGCCGGAGCCTGGATGGATTCCCACGCCACAAGTTCGAAGCCAGGTACGCCCGACTCCGCAATGGTCGGAACATCGGGGACCGCTGAGACACGCTTCTTGCTCGACACGGCAATAGCTCGAAGCTTCCCTTCCTTGACGAGGTTGATTGACGACGCCACTGTGGGCATCATCATTGTCACCTGCCCGCTCATGAGGTCTATCAGCGCAGGACCACTGCCTTTGTAGGGCACGTGGATCATGTTGATTCCCGTCTTGGACAGCAACAACTCCGATGCCAAATGACCCGCACTTCCAGGGCCATAGCTCGCATAAGGAAGCTTGCCCGGCTGCGCCTTGGCCATCGAGACCAGATCGGGAATCGATTTCACAGGAATGCTAGCCGGCGTAACGAGCCACAGCGGAATGACGCCGAGCAGCGCAACGGGCGCGAAGTCCTTATAGATGTTGTAGTTCAGCTTCTGAAGGGCCGGATTGATGGCGAACGACGAGGAAACCGACAAGAGCGTGTAGCCGTCTGCAGGCTGGCTCTTCACATACTGAGTCGCGATGATGGAATTSGCGCCCGGCCTGTTTTCCACCACAATCTGCTGGCCGAGCTTCACRCTCAACGCAGCGCCCAGYAACCGCGCGGTCGCRTCCGARGATCCGCCCGGGGGAAACCCGACYACCAGTTTGATTGGGCGGGTTGGATATGACTGCGTCGGCTCCTGTGCGCTCACCGGGAAGCACGCGAACATCGCGAACGCGGTGACCCCTGCCGATGCCAGTAAGCTGCCCAGGCCGCAGCGCGGCGTCTGTGGCAGAAGGGTCTTGTCATGTTTGAGTTCGGGGGGCATGTTTGTCCGTATCTCCATACCCCTGGTTTGCCGCTAAGATTTGGGTCCAGGGTGAATGAATCTTAGAAGCGCTACCTCTGCATGACAATTCATTCTTTACAGCCTGCTTATTCCAGAAAGTTATGTATGAAAAAGACCGTCAATCTACGCCAAGTTGAATCCTTTTACTCCGTAATGCGCACGGGTACCGTAGTCGGAGCAGCGCAACTGATGAACGTGACGCAGCCGGCGGTCAGCAAAGCAATCGCCCTCCTCGAACTGCGCATCGGATACAAGCTCTTCGAGCGCAGGGGTCGTAAGCTTGTGGCGACGCCTGAGGCGGAGGCGTTATACCGTGAGATCGAGCCAATCTATGGCAGCCTCGAACGGATTTCCCAGATCGCTGAAGACATCCGTAACCAGCGCGCGGGAGCACTGCGTATTGCGACGCTACCTTCGATTTCTCAGTGGCTGTTGCCGAGGGCCATTGCTCGCTTTCTGTCGACCCGACCAAATGTATCCGTCTACATCGAGAGCCTGCCGTCCCGGCAGGTCGCGGATCTCGTCGCTACACGTCAGTTCGACGTAGGCTTGATCGAACTGCCGCTGTCGCGGCCCGCTATCGCGATGGAGCCACTGGAACCCAGTCCGGCAGTCGCGGTACTGCCGGTCGGTCATCGACTCGCCTCGAAGCGGGCAATTTCCGTCAAGGACCTTGCCAGTGAGCGGCTAATTTTGCTGTCCCAGCACAGTTTTCTGCGCCACCAGATTGACGACGCGTTTTCGAATGCTGGAGTTGCGGCAAACGTCATTGTGGATACACCCCATTCCTTGGTAGCCTGCGGACTCGTAGCGGCCGGGGCGGGAATCACACTGGTGTCACGCTGGGCTGCGGAGCTGTTCTCAGCGCATGACGTCGTCGTGCGACCATTAAGAGAAGAGCTAGCTTCGCGATACGCAATCATCTTCCCGAATCCTGGACCCAGACTCCTCTTGGCGGAAGCTTTCGCCGAAGACTTCAGGGAAGAGATTAGACACCCGAAGCGGCGTTAGAATGCCTTCGGCGACACTCGGTTTTTTGCTGCCGGAAGCGGAAATTTCTTCCGCCCGCGTTTCATCTAAGGCTCGGATTTCTCCCTGCCCAGAATCTGACGGCTGATTGAACGCGTAAAGAAGCCATTGACGATCTAGCGCTGGGGGGCAGGAATGGGTCGGGAGCGGTCCAGCCGCTGGCCGCAGCCAAGCGGTCGTGACGGGGCGACCCAAGGATTCTAGGCGTGGAATTCGCAATCGGTGCCAACGGCGGCGGGGGTCGGCGGGTTCACGGACCCGACTGAACGCAGTAGCTTCTCGAAGACCCAGGGGTGGTGCCACCGTCTCCGGCGCATGAGCCGCTCTACGTATTCCTTGTGATGGGCAGCGTCCCGCGCTGCTTTGCCCTGGTGTCGGCGGGCGTTGCAAAGCCGGCAGGCGGCCACGATGTTGCTTTGGGAGTTGCCGCCGCCATCGACTCGGGCATGCAGATGCTCGGCCGTACATTGCAGGTGTCGAGCCTGCCGACTGGAGAGATAGAAGGTCGCTGCGAACGCTCCCATGGATTGCTCCCACATGGGGCAGCAGCAATAGAAGCAACGACCGGATTGACGATGGAAGGCACGGGCGCGCAGACGCGCGAGAGTCGAGGGCATGAGCGATCCTGTGTTCAGGAAGATTTCGGAAACTTCGAAACCCGCTCGCCCTTAACAAGGCATACACGGGAACCAGCCAAGTAGCTCGTGCTGGCACCTCTTCAGCCCCTAGCGGAGACTGACAGCAAGGAGTTTAGCCTCACATTTTCCCGAGATGCAAGGGAAAGGCGCGCCCGCCTTGCAAAATCGCAACATTGCACCTCGTACTGCCGCGCCGCCGCAAAGCTCTAATGGCTCTGCGAAGGACATTGACGCGTCGACAAATGCCGCTGTCCAGTCTAAGGCGTATTCCTAGACGCAGGGAAGCCTGATCGCAGCCTCGGAACGCTAGTTGGAAAGTTGGAACGCTAAATGGTGCCATAAGCCGACGGGGAACCGACCAGCGGAGGTCGCTTGCCGGCCAAGAGGCGTCACTGCACATCACGATCCCAACGGCCGCTATGGGCCGGACAAGAGACGCAGCCATTTGAGTCGGGTCTGGTCTACGTGTTTGGCCACCAAGCGACCTCCACCCAGTGGCGATGAACAGCCATGGCCTGCGCAAAATCACCGCTGCTGCGGCGGCACCGGCAAGGTCAAGCTGCTCGCCAAAGCTAAAGCTGAAGGCGCCAGCATCGACGATGCCGCGCTGCGACGGCTTCGAATTTGCGTTGCGGTTCCGGATGGTTGGGGAGACGTCGTTTTCCTCGATACCGTGGAGACGCCTCCGGCGAAGTCCTCGAAGTAGTGCCGCGCGCGCTGCCGCGTTAAGGATGCTTTAGCCGCGCGATACTTCCTCGCGCGGCTCTTCAACTGAGGGCAATGTTGCTGACATCAATAGAGACGACCAGCGGCTCCGACAACGCTTGACCGTCTGGTAGGCGAGGATAGATGCGACGTCTAGTCGGGAATCGGATTCCGGAAACCGTGATGTAGTCGCTGACGTAATGCGCTCCGGCTGTATTGCCAGCGATCTCCACGTCATAGTCAAGGCGACGTACTAGATTGTCGGAATCAACGTAGATTGCCTGCGCATTGCTGAATACCTCTAGCGAATCTGGGTAGCGCACTTCGATCTTGCGCCATGTTTCGCCGCGCTCTGTCCATGTCCCTGCGTCCTCGCACACTACACCGTCCCATGAGAGCAAGAATGGTGTATTCAGATAGGTCCACATAGCACAGCCAGCGAAGAAGGCCAGTTGCAGTGGATCCCAAGAGGTTTCCAGCTTGTGTCCTTCAAACGAGGTGCGGGGCTGGATACGCTCTTCCAGAACTTGATTAGCCGCATCTAGTAGAGCGATTCGGCGTCCCGTAAAGTCACTCCTGTTCGCGAGCGTTCCGAACGGTTCGTGTGACGCCCATTGACTGTCGGTCCTTACTGTGACCGTAGTCGTGTCGAGTACACCGGGTTGGGATTTGATAGCCCATAGTGCCCCACCCTGGCTCAAGTCGGCCTGAACCTTTGTAAATTCCCGCCATTGGGCGAGGCCCCCGTGGGCGTCGATGATGGCTTTCGCGATGCTGTTCATAGAATGGACCTTTTTCATTACCTAGCCGGTGCCACATGGCGATTGAGAACAAGGGCGACCATCTCACACGCGCCGGCGAATAGGCCAATGCCCCAGATGGCATCAGTCGCCAGAATCGCCGCACCTATTGCGCTGCCAATGGAAAAGCCGAAGTACATGGTCGACGTGTTTAAGGCCAGCGAGAGCGGTGCCTGGGACGGGCCGCCGGCTGCCATCAGGCGCGACATCTGTGCCGGGAAGAACGCCCAGACGGCGAAGCCCCAGACCGCGATCGCCGCCAGGACTGGTAACAGCGCCGGGCCCGCCGTATGCGTGGAGGCCGACACTGCGAGCGCCCAGAATGAAAGTGCCAGGGCGAAAAGCGAGTAGCGCGCCACTCGGCTCGAGCCAAACTTGTCCGTCAGCGTGCCTCCCGCCGTAACACCCACTGCCGCCGCCAGGCCCCACATCGAAACAGTCGCATTGATGCCAACTGCGTCGAATTCAAGCACGCGAGACAGGTAGGCTGCGATATAGGGATATGCAGCATAGGCACCGATGGACCAGAATAGGCTCACCGAAAGCAATCGGACGACGGCAGGCTGACGGGCGATTGAGAGCCGTTGCGATAGCGTTGCCACAGGAATGCCAGCACCGGCATCCCGGGCGACGCCGACGAGAATCCCTGCAATCGCCGTCAGGCTCATCGCGCCGACCGCCAGAAAGGTGGCACGCCAGCCGAAGGCATGTCCCACTACGCCGCCAAGAGGCAAGCCCAGCGCGATCGCCAGTGTCATACCCCCGCTCACAATGGCCAACGCCCGGCCTCGCTTGCTAGCAGATACGATCGCACCGGCAAGGGCGTTGGCGTTGGGCACATACAGACCCGAAGCAACGGCCATCATCACGCGTGCGGCCATCAGGAGCCCAAAGCTGGGCGACCAGGCGGCCAGCAGGTTTCCTCCGCCAAAGATGGTCATGGCGAACAGAAGTACGCTGCGACGCCGTAATCGCGCCGTCATGACCGTCGCGACAGGTGAACTCACGGCCATGGTCAGTGTGAATACCACGACGAGCAGTGCGGTATGTGGCACGGTCATTCCGAAATCGGCTGCCATCGTAGATAGCAGAGGCGCAATCATGAATCCCTCGGTGCCAATCGCAAACGTGCCGAGCGCCAGAAACAAGGCGGGTACTAGCGAGTCGTTGCGTTCGGGGGCGGGTACCGCAGAGGCCGCGGGTGCCGTTACCGCACGGCTATTGTGTGACAAAGATCTTCTCCTGCGCGTGGTCACTGGCACTCCGGGCCGGGGCGCCAGGCTTCTCGTTAAACCGGGATGGGGTTATCGGCGATGTGCTGGTTGAAGTCGTGAACCAACTGATGCTCGCCGAGTCCCGGGTTATCGCGCATGGCGCGAATGGACTCGACAAACACCTCAGGCGCTTCGGTCGCGAGGCCGCGCATGGTTTCTTCGATAAACGCCTCCAGGGGCATGGCACGCGGATCGCCGCTCTTCTTGACGAGGTCGGTGTCGACCCAAGGCGGTGCGATCTCCTGGATTGTCACGTTGGTCGCGCGGAGCATGAAGCGCTGCGACAGGGCATAAGAGTGCAGCGCCGCTTTAGATGCGGAATAGACCGCATTAGTGGCGATCGGGACATACGCCAGCACCGACGTGTTGTAGATAATCGTCGAGCGCGGTTGACCCTTCAGATGCTCGACGAGCTCCGACGTCATGCGGATCGGGCCCAAGAGGTTGGTGTCGAGGATGCTGCGAGACGCGGCATCCTCGACGGGAGTCGACGCGTCGTCAAACGGCATGATGCCCGCGTTGTTGATTAGAACGTTCAGCGTGGGATAGTCCGAGATCAAGTCCTTCGCCACGCGCGCGATGTCGRCAGCGTCGGAAATATCGAGTTCAACGCCATCAATGCCGGGATGCTCCACCGAAATCTGCTGCAGAAGTACTTTGCGGCGTCCAGCAATGATGACCTTGTTTCCCAAGGCATGAAAGGCCTTCGCCAATCCCAGGCCAATGCCCGACGTCCCGCCCGTAATAAAGATGGTATTCCCGGTGAGTTGCATTACCACATCCTTTCGTTAGAAGAGAAAGCGCTTGCCTCGGTGCTTCAGACCACAGCGCCACTTGCCCTCTAATGTGGCGGAAACCCATGCGGTTTCACATGTCATTAATCCGTCGATTCAGGACAAAGTGATTGGGGAGACGATCATCACTGTCCGGTGTGAGGCCGATTAGGTCGGCTTTGCGCACAATGTCGGCTAGGGAGGTTGCCCTCATCTTTCGCATAGCCGCAGCGCGGTGTACCTTGACGGTGATATCGCTGATGCCAGGTTCGGCTGCAATCTGCTTGTTCAGATCAACAAGCGGCTTGAGCAGAAAGTCCCAAGCACCAGCTTTCATGGCGCGTACGCAACTGCTGATGTCGGCGAAGCCCGTCATGAAGATGAAGGGCATGCGATGGACCTGGGTGGCCTTCTGCTGAAAATAGAGACCGCTTTCACCGCGCAGGCGGACGTCAAGCAGCAAGCAGCTCGGTCGGTCCGGCTTCTCGGACGCGTTTAAGGTCGATGTGCGCTCGAAGGTACGCGCGTCAAAGCCGGCGGAGCGGAGGAGGCTGGACAAAGATGTGCGGATTGCGTCTTCGTCATCGACGATGTGGACGAGGTGGCTGCTCGTCGCATGCGGAATTGCTGGGCATCCTTGTTCGGTTGCCGGTTCCGGGGCGGAGCCCTACGCCTGCGAGGGAGGGGCGAAGGCATGGCAAGGATAGGCCTGGTCGTGTCTCTGCGGACAGACGAAATCGCGGAGATTCCGGACATCTTCAGGCTGCGCGGCGCTCGACACTGACCGCTCACTTGACGGCGTCAGGCGCCAGGAATAGATTGCGGGAGAGTCTCATGAAACTGTCATTGGGACGCTGACGTAACGAGAAAGAAGCAATGCGGCAAATCGGCTTGATTCTGGAAAATGGATTCCAGGTCATCGGTCTCTCGGCGCTATCCGCGTTTGAACTGGCCAATGCGGAGCTCGGCGAAGAGGGCTACCGCATGACGATCCTCTCCCAATACGGAGGTATCGTTCATTCGACAATTGGCTTGGGGATCGTGACCACCAAATTCGACACGATGCCCGATACGTTGATGGTTGCAGGGATTCGTGTCCCGGGCCCCCTGGATCCCGGGCTGAAGTCCTACATCGGCCGTGCGGCCCGCGAGGCACGACGTGTCGCGGGCATCTGCACGGGCGCGTTCGCACTTGCAGAAGCCGGCGTGCTGGACGGAAAGACTGCTACCACCCACTGGTTGCATGCCAGACGATTGCAGGAAACCTTTCCTCAGGTTCGTGTCGACGAGGATCGCATTTTTGTTCAGGACGGAAACATTTGGACCTCGGCCGGCATGTCTGCGGCAATGGACCTCGCCCTGGCGCTCATCGAGCACGACCACGGCGCGGCGCTGGCTCGTAACGTGGCCCGACGTCTGGTCGTCTATTACCGCCGCCCCGGTGGGCAATCCCAGTTTTCTGCATTGCTGGAACTCGAGCCGCGCAGCGATCGCGTCAAACGCGCACTGATCTACGCGAAGGAAAATCTGCGCAATGCGCTGACGGTGGAGGAGCTAGCGGATGCCGCGCGCCTGTCGCCGCGGCAGTTCAGCCGTGTCTTCCGCGAGGAGACTGGGCAGTCGCCGGCTAAGGCCGTCGAGATGCTCCGGCTGGAAATGGCCAGAACCATGCTCGAGTCAGGTCGTCACCCGATGGAAACCGTGGCTCGAGACACAGGGTTCGCGGACCGCGATCGTATGCGCCGGGCCTTTGTACGCGCCTACGGCGTGTCGCCAAGCAGCATCCGGCGAAATGATGCACTAGTCGAGCAAGAAGTGACGGAATGAACTGACGGCCAGCGACCGATGTGGTCGCGTTACGAGCATGTCTTCGACGCTAGGATGCGCAGCGTCGCACCACCGGCTTGCGAAACGACGTGCCTCGCGGCTCGAATACGACCTCACCCAGACGGATGCCGACACCAGACAAGGCGCATAGGGCATCCTGGCGCGTGGGTGGTCAGTACCCATGAGCGGTCGGTGTCTCACATTAAAAGTGCATTATAGGTTTCTTTCTGTAGCTCGACACTGATCCTGGTGCTAATTCCCGGTTACATCGAATGAACTAAGTTCTCGACCTTACAAATCCATCGTCATCGAGGACGACAAAGCCCTTTGAGGGAACACTACCAAGTGCGGGCGCGGCATACAGGGTGCACAGTAACCAAACGGTTGCTGCTAACAGTAGATTGTGAGGCAGAGAGGACGTGATGCCTCTCTGCCTCTCTGCCTCTAAACGATCAAACGATCAAACGATCAAACGATCAAACGATCAAACGATCAAACGACGAAGGGCATCTGCCGCTGGCGCTTGCCCGTCAGCCGGAACAGTGCATTGGCGACCGCCGGTGCGATCGGCGGCACGCCAGGCTCGCCCAGTCCCGACGGTGCGTCTTCGGACGGCACAAAGAACACGTCGATGCGCGGTGCATCGGGCATCCGCGGTGGCGGATAGTCCGGAAAATTGCTGTTCCGAACCACTCCGTTCTCCATCTCGATGGCGAAGCCGGGCCGAATCATCGACAAGCCGAAGATGCATGCGCCCTGGACCTGGGCTTCTGCAGTCAGCGGATTGACGACGCGATTGCAGTGGACACCGGCCGTGACGTTGTGCACGCGCGCCTCGCCCTTGGCGACGGACACTTCGACGACATAYGCAATTACGGTCCCGAACGATTCGTGCACGGCCACGCCCCACGCATGCCCCTTCGGCAATTTGCGCTTGCCGTAGCCGGCCTTATCCGTGGCCAGCTGCAAGGCGGCGCGGTGTCGGGCATGCTTGGTGGTGTCGAGTCGTGCCATGCGCCAAGCGACGGGATCCTGCTTCGCGGCCGTGGCGATCTCGTCGATCAGCGTCTCCTTGACGAAACTCGTGTGGGTGTTGCCCACCGAGCGCCACCAGAGCACCGCGACATCGACCTTCGGGTGATGGGCCGTCACCTGCATCGGCAGAGCGTATTCGTTCTCGACGATGCCTTCGGTCATGGTCGAGTCCACGCCGTTCTTCACGAGAACAGGCTCAAATGGGGTTCCCATGACGATCGACTGGCCGACGATCGCGTGCTGCCAACCTACGACCTGCCCCTTTTCGTCGAAGCCGATGCGCGCGCGGTGGACGTGCAGCGGGCGGTAGTAGCCGCCCTTGATATCGTCTTCGCGACTCCACATGACCTTGAGCGGTTCGGCATGCCCTCTGGCAATCCACTCGCGAAGTACGCCTGCCGATTCRACCAGGTAGTCCGACGTCGGCACGGCACGCCGGCCGAAGCCACCCCCGGCCATCATCGTGTTCAGCGTCACCTTCTCGACCGGCAGCGACAACGTTTGGGCGATCGCCGTCTGATCGACGGTCTGAAATTGCGAGCCGACCCAGACCTTGACGCTGGTCGCCTTATTGCCGCTAATCTCGGCCTGCATGGTACAGTTGAGCGGTTCCATCGGCGCGTGCGCGAGATAYGGCAGCCGATATTCGGCGTCGATCACGCGCGCAGYGCCCGCGAGGACCGCCTGCACGTCGCCACTCTCCAGCGGGAGCGCCATCTTGCCCGGCTGCATCGCAAGCTTGCTGTATTCCTCGTAAAGCGCCTGCGTGCTGACCTTCGAGCCCGTGTCCTCCCATTCGATCTGCAGCGCGTCGCGCCCCTGCTTGGCCGCCCAGTATCCGTTGGCGACCACCGCCAGGCCGGAGCCGCCGCGATCCGCGGGCACCTGCATGACGTCGACGACGCCCTTGATCGCGCGCGCCTTGTCCGCGTTGAACGACTTCACCTTGCCTCCAAAGCGGGGCGGGTGCGCGACTACGGCGACAACCATGTCCTTGAGCCGGGTATCGATGCCGAACACGGGGTCGCCTCGCAGCTTCGAGGCGGCATCCAGGCGCGGCATTGGCTTGCCGATGAGGCGGAACTGCGATGGGTCCTTCAATACCACGGTCGTCGGCACCGGCAGACTCATGGCCGCATTGGCGAGCTCACCATAGGTGGCGCGACGCGTGCCCGATGTGACCACCCCCTGCACGGCGGCGCAGCTGGCGGGGTCCACATTCCATTGTTTGGCCGCCGCAGTCACGAGCATCGCCCGGGCGCGTGCGCCGAGCTCGCGATACTGCGTAAACGAATGCATCAGCGCGGTGGAGCCGCCCGTCATCTGAATACCGAAGCCCGGATCGCGGTAAGCATCGCCGGCCGGGGCCAGCATTGACCGCACGTTCTTCCAGTCCACGTCGAGCTCGTCGGCCAGCACCATTGGCAGCGCGGTATGCACACCCTGTCCGAACTCGAGCCGATTGACCGCAATCGTCACCGTGTTGTCGGGGGCGATGATCACGAATGCCTGCGGAGGCGACGRCGATTTTTGCTTCGCGCCGTCTTCCGCTGCCTGGGCGAGTTCGACACCGCCGACCAGGCCCAGCGCGAGTCCGCCGCCGGCAACGCCGGTCAGTTTGAGAAAGGTGCGGCGCGAGAGCGGCGCGACGCTGTTTTCGGGCGCGGCCGTGCTACCACCGCCCGCCAGCGCTTCCAGTCCACGAATACGCATGTGGCGCTCCTCAGGCGATCGCGCGCGCGGCATCCTTGATAGCCGCGCGGATACGTTGATAAGTGCCACAGCGGCAAATGTTGCCCGCCATCGCTTGATCGATATCGGCATCGTTCGGCCGCGGCTTGGTGCGCAGCAAGCTCACGGCGCTCATCACCTGACCGTTCTGGCAGTAGCCGCATTGCGCCACATCGTGCCGGATCCAGGCGTCCAGAACCGCGCGGCCGATTCTGTCGTCGCCCATGCTCTCGATGGTATTGACCTTAGTGCCGGTCACCGACGAGATCGGCATAACGCAGCTCCGCGTCGCTGTGCCGTTGATATGGATCGTGCACGCGCCGCACGCGGCCATGCCACAGCCGAACTTCGTGCCAGTCATGCCGAGATTATCGCGGAGCGCCCACAGCAGCGGCGTGGACGGATCGGCGTCGACATCGACCGTCTTGCCATTGATGTTCAGGGTGGTCATTCTGGCCTCCTCTACTTCTGCGAAAGGACCCACTGCGCCAGGGCGGTGAGATCGGCATCGGGCACTTGCGGCTGCGGCGGCATCGGTACAGCGCCCCACTTACCGCTGCCACCGGCCTTGATGCTGGTTGCGAGTTGCTCCGTTGCCTTGCTGCCGCCCTTATATTTGGTGGCGATTTCTTTCCACGACGGACCTACCAGGCGGGCATTTGCCTGATGGCAGCCCACGCACGCGTACTTCTGTGCGAGGGCTTCACTGGCTCGGGCCGGTTGGTGAGAGAAGAGGGTGGCCATAGCAACCAAGGCCAGAGGGGCGATTGTTTTGTTCATGGGGAGTGAGGTTCAGGGTTTTAGTCTTGCTTCCCGGCACGCGCCGCGTAGCGCGGCGCGGCGACGCGGGAGGACAAATTTGACGCCATGGCTTCGCGCGCGGTCTCCCATGCATGCCATTGCGAGTCGTCCTGTAACGACGGAATCGAGGCAAACACGTCGGCGTCGAGGTCGCTCAGTGCTGCGTCCACCAGCGTTTCGGGTGTCATGACCCAGCTTTCCGGGAGATTCGACGTAGGGAGACCCGCGACTTCCCAGAAGTCAGTGCCGGTAGCCCCCGGCAGTACGACCTGAACGGTCACGCCGCTTTCGCTCAACTCTTTCTTCAACGAGCGGCTGAATGCGAGTACGAATGCCTTTGCGCCGCCGTAGACCCCATTGAGGATCTCGGGAGCGATCGCGACGATAGATGCGATGTTGATGATCACACCGGCGCCGCGCGCGGCAAACGCTGGCGCGGCCGCATAGGACAAGCGCATGACGGCGGTGACGTTGACACCAATCATGCGTTCCATGTCGTCCACTCGCGATTGCGAGAGGGTACCCGCACCGCCGAAGCCAGCGTTGTTGACCAGCATGGAGATGCGATCGTTGCTAGCGAGGGTGGTCTCGACACGCCGAAGGTCGGCAGCGTCGGTAAGATCCGCCACGAGCACGTCTACGTGGGCACCATGCGTGCTCGCGAGCCTCGCCGCATGCGCGCGCAGCCGTTCTTCATTGCGTGCAACGAGAATAAGGTCATAGCCGCGTGCCGCGAGGCGATCGGCGTAGACGGCGCCGATGCCGGAGGACGATCCAGTGACGAGAGCGGTTCCGAGTTGTGATGGCATGTGTATCCCTTTGGGTGAGAGCGAGTTGCCTGGTGCGCATGGAGTGGCAAGCAGATACGCCCAAGCATAGGGATAGTGATGTTCCACGGACTGACATATACGCACAATTTTCGGACAACAATCTTGCATGCACGTGTCGTCATACTCGGCGGTGCGTGGGCGCGAACCAAAGGCATGACCGAAAGCGCCGCGTTTATGTCCTGCATCGGGACGGATTCGGCAATACGCTTGGCGGGGTACTCATCGAGAACGATCCACAATATATCTACCCACCATGACACGTTCTTTCGACATCGACACTCCATATGGCCGAATCTGCGCGCGCGAAACGGGCCCCGAGGGAGGTCTCCCGCTACTGCTGCTGCAGCGGTTCCGCGGCACGATGGATGATTGGGATCCGGCGTTTATCAAAGAACTGTCGGCGGATCGGCGCATCATCTGGTTCGACAGTACGGGAATCGGGCGGTCGGGCGGCATCGTGCCGGACACGATTGCGGGCATGGCGGCGGTAGCATGCGCGGTCATCGCAGCACTGGGTCAAAAGCAGGTGGACGTGTTGGGTTGGTCGCTAGGCGGGGTGGTCGCGCAGCRGTTGGCACTTGAGGCCCCGCATCTGGTGCGACGCCTGATCGTCGCTGGATCCAGTCCCGGTGGAATCACAGATGGGCCGCAACCTCATCCGAGAGTTCCGCAGGTCATGACACGTCCCGTCAATGACATCGAAGATTTCCTGTTTCTATTCTTCTCGAAAAGCGAATTCGGAGTCGATGCGGGCCGCGCCTCGTTGAAGAGAATCGCTGACCAACTGGACCGCGGCCCCGCCGTCACGGCCGAGGCATTCATGGCACAAATCAAGGCCATTTCGACGTGGCAGGGCGTGCTGCACCGGGCCAGCGAACTACGTCTGCCGATGCTCGTTGCCAACGGCGCGTGTGATGTCATGCTACCGGCCTATCGCTCTTTCGTATTGTCACAGCAGGCACCCGATGCAAAGCTAATCCTTTATCCCGATGCTGGCCACGCGTTCCTGTTCCAGGAGGTTGAAGATTTCGTGATGCAGGTAGACCGCTTCCTAGCATAAGTGATGGCCGTCGCGAACCCATGGCGATGCGGCCGCAGCCATAGCAGCGAGCATGAGGGTCATTAGTATCCACCCCGCAGCGAGGACCTGTCAGAAATTTTGTGTTTGGGGCATAACATGTCGCCAAGGAGCATGTCATGCCACGCAAAACCAAGACGAGCCGGGCCGCTGACCGTGAGCTGCCCACCATCCCCGAGGACTTGATCGCCCATTTCGTGAAGGGCCCGATGACTGCCGAGGCGGTCCAGGACGCTTCGATGGCGTTCAAGAAGGCCTTGATCGAACGAGCTTTGGGCGCCGAGCTAGGCCATCATCTGGGCTACTCGCCGGGCGCCGAGCGTCCGGCCGRCACGGCCAACCAGCGCAACGGCAGGAGTGCCAAGACCGTGCTGACCGAAGACGGCCCGTTGCGCGTAGACATCCCACGCGATCGCGACGGCAGCTTCGATCCGATCCTGATTCCCAAGCACGAGCGGCGCTTCACCGGGTTCGATGACAAGATCATCGCCATGTATGCCCGTGGCATGACCGTGCGCGAGATCCAGGCGTTTCTGGCCGAACAATACGGGACCGAGGTCTCACCGGAGTTCATCAGCTCGGTRACCGACGCGGTCATGGACGAGGTCACCGCCTGGCAGGGCCGCCCGCTGGAGGTGATGTACCCGGTGGTGTTCTTCGATGCGCTGCGGGTCAAGATGCGCGAGGACGGCGTGGTGCGCAACAAGGCCGTCTACCTGGCCTTGGGCGTACTGCCAGACGGCACGCGCGACATCCTGGGCCTGTGGATCGAAACCACCGAAGGCGCCAAGTTCTGGATGAAGGTGTTTAATGACCTGAAGACCCGTGGCACGCAGGACATCCTGATTGCGGTGACTGACGGGCTCAAGGGCATGGAGCAGGCCCTGAATGCGGTGTTCCCGGACACGACGCTGCAGACCTGCATCGTGCATCTGATCCGAAACAGCCTGGAGTACGCCAGTTGGAAGGAGCGCCGGGCCGTCGCAGCGGCTCTCAAGCCCGTGTACACCGCGCCCACCGTGGAGGTTGCGCTGGCCGAATTGGCGGCCTTCGAGCAAGGGGAATGGGGCAAGCGGTACGCCCGATCGCCGCGTCCTGGCGTCGCGCCTGGGACCAGGTGATCCCATTCTTTATGTTCCCGCCGGCGATCCGCAAGATCATCTACACGACGGATGAAGTTGACAAGCCCCCGCGGCAATCTCCGCCGTTCATGGCGTCCGTATCGGTGGCCAGGGAGCGCGAACCGCACCCTGCGGTCGCGCTTGCTTCCAGCGCGAGAACAGGCGTTGGTAAGCCTGCTCGGCTTGCTCTCCAACTGCACGCTCCAGATCCCGGACGGACTTCAGATTGTAGGCGGCGGCAGACCCCTTGCGGCTACCGCGGCGCGCAGGAGGCAGGCCTGCCTGCAATTCCAACTCACGGGTCTTTCGCGCTGTCAGCGCTGGGCGATCCCACGCGAAGGATTCGTTACGCGTGAGGACGTGCCAGACGATTATTGCCAGCTTGCGCGCGGTGGCAACAGCCGCGATCTGCTGACCGCGATGATCCCGGATGCGCAAGAAGAAGGCACGAATGGGGCCGGCCGTTTGCGCTGCGGCCCAGGCAGCCTCAACTAGCATGGCACGCGCGTAGGAGCGTCCGCGCTTGCTGATGTGTCCGTGCTTTGCTGGGTGCGAGCCGGATTGGTAGACCGAAGGATTGAGGCCAAAGTAGCTGACCAATTTCTCCGGCGAGSGAAAGCGAGCAATATCGCCGATGGCGGAGAGCAAGCCGATCGCAACGGTGGTGTTGACGCCGGTGATGGTCAGGAGCTTGCGCAGCCTGTCGTCCTGAATAGCGGATTGGGCCAGGATGCGCTCGACCTCCTGCAGATTCTCTGCCAGCCGGTCCAGCTCATGCAACCGCTGGTCGATCCCGATGCGCTCATCCGTGGGTAGCTGCTGCCAGCTCAGCCAGGCCCGCCCTTTCTTGCCAAACAGGTCTGTCGCCGGACACCGCTCGATGAGATGTGCGGCAAGGACGGCGTGAATCTCATTCTTGAGCCGCGTCCGCTGCCGCACGATCTGGGCTCGACGCGACACCTGCCGCCGCATCGCTTGCGTGGTCTCGTCTGGAATCCAAACCTCGGGCAGGAAGCCACTCGCATAGAGTTGCGCGAGGATCGTCGCATCGATCTTATCCGTCTTCACGCGGRCTTCCGCAATCAGACGGACTTGCAGCGGGTTGGCGACGATCACCCTGCCGACATGGCCTCTCAACACATTCGCAATAGCGATCGTATTGCCGGTCGCCTCGAGTACCACGTGGTCGTCGGGCTTTAGCTTGGCGGCAAAGCGCTCCAGCTCATCGCGTCGCAGTCCGACGCGCCCACCGGCGCGCAGCAGGCCATTCTCCAGATAGGCGATCTCAGCTACCGATCGCGATACATCCAGTCCTATCACTCGCATTGGCGTCTCCCATGGGAAACATCGCAAATGGGAGCCGGTGGGACAGCACGACAACTACGGATTCGCGCTCGCAGCGCAACCGGGCGGGTCGCAGGGGCGGCCAACTACTAACACGAGCTCGCGGCTCAACGTATATGAACGGCCTGCCCACCCGAAGTGCTCCCCGGTGCCCCTGTCCCGGATGGTCTAACCATACACCAAGTTACTCGGTGAGGAGGAGGGGCACCGGCTCCTATCATGCCGGTTACCAACGCCATTGAGAGCATCAATGCGCAGTTGCGCAAGATCATCAAGACGCGGGGCCACTTCCCCAGCGACGAGGCGGCGACCAAGCTACTGTGGCTGGCCCTGCGCAACATCACGGGGAAGTGGGGCAGTTCAACGCATGACTGGAAGGCTGCCATGAACCAGTTTGCGATCCACTATGAGGAACGGTTCACCCATCCACATCGTTGAGATAATGCCGGCTCACCGGTCGAAATGATAGTGAGCCTTTAACTGCCCTGCACACAAAAAAACTGACAGGTCCCGCAGCGACAAAGAATCTCATCCATCGGTTCACGCTTCTACCCCTACTTTCCGTTTCCTCGCTTTCGCCAACCCTCGGCCTCACGTCCGAAAAAGTCTACCAACGAAACACTATTGCGCTAGCGAACGATTGTTACGCTGAGGCGAAAGCAATGTTTGGCGAATTATCTTCGAACACGGCCTTGTCGTCGTTAGGGTAGAGCTAGTTGTGAAAAATCGACTGCCTCCCGTCCCACGCGCCATGCCGCTGCCTGCATTTATCGGTGAAACGATGTGGAAGCTCGAGACCGCCACCACCGAGGTGGTGGTGGATGTCGCGATGCCGCTGCGCAACAACCCTGGTTCCCAGGAACACGCGTTGGTCGACCAGTTCAACCAGTCCCTCGCCGAGAACCCCATCCCCGTAGCTTAACCTTACTAAAGGAATCCAAATGACTCGTATGTCCACGATCGATATCACGTCCGCCACCGGCCTGACTGCGGAACTGTTCGCCAACATCAAACGCGGCCTAGGGAAGGTTCCGAACGCGTACGCGAGCATTGGTTCGCAATCTCCCGTCGTGCTCCAATCGTTGTTGGCGACAAACGCAGCCTTGAAATCCAGCGGCGAGCTTTCTGCGAAAGAGCTGGAAGCAATCAACCTTGCTATTAGCGAAAACAGCGGTTGCGACTATTGCCTCGCAGCACATACTTTGACCGGCAAAATGGCGGGTTTTACTGCTGAACAGATGCTTGAACTGCGCGCCGGCGGATTGAGCTCTGATGCAAAACTCGACGCGCTCGTAAAGTTCGTACTGACCCTCGTTCGCACAACCGGTACCGTTCCGCAGAGCAGCCTGGATAACGTACGCCGGGCTGGCTATACCGATTCGCAAGTCACTGAATCGATTCTCGCAGTCACTGCGATTCTGACGACCAACATCTTCAATCGCGTCAACGATACGACTCTGGACTTTCCGGCGGTCAAGTAACCATTCGACAGCCGTGTAATCACGCATATCTTGACTTCCCTTCATTTTTTTCGGGAGGTCAAGATCTAGGCTAGCTTCATATATGCGGATCGCACTGAAAACCCTGAATTGCAGCAGCTAGTAGGTCGGGAAGGCGTAGGCCACCACCCCTGCATTCGCGCGCCAGTAACCGCCTTCCATGCCCGGCTGGTCGTGCAGCGCCAGATCGAGCACCGCCTGCGCCGCAGCCAGGTCCATGGATTCGCGTCGATCGTCCTCTGATGGAAGTTGCTGGCGAACGCGTGCTGCGCCGGCCTGCAGGGTCTGGCAACTGATCGAGGTAAGTTGGCGCGCACGCGCAATCTGGGGGCCGGCGCCTTGGCGACTCAATAGCAGCAGCAGCCACCCCAGCACAAAAGCGGCCACAGTGATAGATAGCCACAAGATCAGCAGATCGCGTCGGGCGGATGGTTGCAGCAGCGACAGGTCAGGTTTCCTTTTGATGTGAGACACCGATTGGTCAATCGGTGGGCGATCGGCAATCGGCTGGCAATCGTAACCTTGCCAGAAGGGGCATTGCCGTGCAAGGAACCGCTCGGCTAGACGACCCGCACACCTACGTGTCCTTCTTCAGCGTCATGGAAATAATGAGCAGCTTCTCAGGATGCCGAGAAGCGATGCAGGAGCATCCTCGCCTTGTTCCAGGCTGCGAGATAACCATACTTTCGATGACGATCTGCTGAAGGTGATGAACGCCCGCTCTCTGCCAGTGAACAGACACATCGAAATCGGATCCAGTATGTCGGTAAAGGGTCGGTCAGAGACGGCCGCGGCTTCGCGCAGGGCATCCGACAGAGACCGGCCTGACCCAGCGCCACGACAATCATGATAGTTGCGCCGTTAGAGCGCGCAGTTCCTCGAGAAGCTTGATCGAAGGACCGGGCAGCATGCCGGCCCTTCGACGGAATGCAGTCAGAACTCTCTTGTCGCTGGCGCCCGGTATCTCCAGAGCGTCGATGAGTCCCGCCTTGCGCTCGGCGTCGTACATGGGCTCGGGCATCCAGCCGAGGAAACCTGAACGGCCAATCAAGCTCTTGAGCGCAGTGACGGAGCGTGTCTCGACGACGACGTTGGGCAAGGCCAGGTTCTGTCGCGAAAACACCTTCTTCATATGCTCGAAAGGCGCGGTTCCCTTCGGAAGCATGACCCAACGCTCTTGCAGCGTATCAACGAGCTTGAGATTTGGTTTTTTTCGCAAAGGATGGCGCCGACCAGCAACCACGTAGCTGGTGTCCTCCCAACGGCAATCCTTGACAGCGACGATTTCGTCAGTGTCCTCAATGTCGGCCCCCAGCGCCAGATCGATTTCGTGYGAGACAAGCGCATCAGCAAGGCGATCCCAGACTCCTTCGATGATCTGGACTTGAAGATTTGGCCACTTCTTGCATGTGCTGCCGATTGCCAATGGAAGCACCAGGCAGGCGATGCTGCCGACTGCGCCGACGCGAATCGTTCCTTTTGCCAAGCCCAGCATCGCCTTGATGTCCTCACTCGCATGCTCAGACTCGCGCTGCAAAAGGAGCGCGTGGGGCTGCAACGCCCTGCCCACATCCGTCAACTGCATCCCCTTTGAGTGACGCTCGAACAGAGGTGCGCCAACCTGCTCCTCGAGCCGGCGAATCRTGCGACTAAGAGCCGGCTGCGTCACATTCAAGGCGTCAGCCGCGCGACCAAGGCTTCCGGACGAAACGATGGCGTTGAAGGCGACAAGATATTGGAGATCGAAAGTCATGCCTAACGGTAATGACTTTCTCTCAAAAAAGCAATTTTCATGAGAGTGATGAGCTTTCACACTTGCGCCATCGAGACAAGCGCTGCGACCCGTCCAGCGCACAACAGAAGGAAAGCGCGAAATGACCGGACCCGTACCACTCGCCGTCGTCGAAGCAGCCAAGCAACCCAGCACCGTCACCGTTCGCGACGCCGTCATCGACCTCATGCGTCGTTTCGGCATGACATCCGTGTTCGCGAACCCCGGTTCGACTGAGCTCCCGATGTTTCGCGATTTCCCAAGCGACTTCCGCTACGTGCTGGGTTTGCAGGAGGCTACCGTGGTCGGCATCGCGGATGGCTACGCCCAGGCAACGCGAAATGCTTCCTTCGTGAACTTGCATTCGGCAGCAGGCGTGGGCAATGCGATGGGCAACATCTTTACGGCTCATAGAAATCGCACGCCGATGGTCATCACGGCAGGCCAGCAAGCGCGTTCGATCCTCCCTTTCGACCCATTCCTGTCTTCCGCCCAAGCCACTGAACTCCCCAAGCCCTATGTGAAATGGAGCATCGAGCCTGCGCGCGCTCAAGACGTGCCAAAGGCCATCGCGCGGGCGTACTACATCGCGATGATGCCGCCGCGTGGCCCCGTGCTCGTGTCGGTGCCGGTAGACGACTGGGACCAACCAGCAGAGTTCGTGCCGGCAAGGGTTGTGAGTACGGAACTTCGCCCGCAGCCTGCCGTTCTGGCACAAATCGGCGACGCGCTAGATGCAAGTCATCGACCGGCGATCGTCGTAGGTGCCGCAATCGATCGGGACAACGCGTGGAACGAGGTCGTTGCTCTTGCTGAGGCGCACAACGCCCGCGTGTGGGCAGCGCCGATGTCGGGCCGGTGTAGTTTCCCCGAAGATCATCGGTTGTTCGCTGGCTTCCTGCCCGCAATGCGCGAGCGGATCGTCGAACTGCTCGGTGACCATGACCTGATCCTGGCCATTGGTGCGCCCGCGTTCGCGTATCACGTCGAAGGCGCGGGACCACACATCCCAAGCGGAGCTACGTTGTGCCAGCTAACTGAGGACCCGGATACCGCGGCTTGGACGCCGGTTGGAATGTCGGCTGTCGGCAGCATCCGCCTTGGAGTTCTTGATCTGCTCGCCCGCCCGGCGCCCCAGATTCGAGCCTCGCCGCCGGCCAAGATCAGCGCGCCAAAGGCAGAGCCTTCGCCGTTGATGTCGGTTGCCTATGTCCTTCAGACGTTGGCGGAAGTAAAAGCGCCCGAGGACATCGTGGTCGAGGAAGCACCGAGCGCCCGCCCGGTGATGCAAGCCTATCTGCCAATCACCCGCAGCGAAACTTTCTTCACGATGGACAGCGGCGGTCTCGGCTACGGCATGCCGGCAGCAGTGGGCGTAGCGCTCGGCAAACCGGGCAGCCGCGTCATCTGCCTGATGGGCGACGGTTCCAGCATGTACTCGATACAGGCGCTGTGGACCGCAGCGCAACTCAAGCTGCCGATCACTTTCGTGATCCTGAACAACCGTCGGTACGCTGCGCTACAAGATTTCGCGCCCGTGTTCGGGTTCTCCGCAACCGATGTCGTTCAGGGAACGGAACTGCCCGACATCGATTTCCTGTCGCTGGCAAAGGGCATGGGATGCGCCGCCACACTCGTCAGCGATTCCGGCGATTTGCGGACGGTGCTCGACCTTGCCCTGGCCGGCAAGGCGCCAAACGTCGTGGAGGTTCAGGTCGCCTGAACACACCGCCCACTCCCGCTTCCATACAAGACCTTCCGGAGACAAACCAATGAAGATTTCGATGCTGATCAACGGTGAGCAAGTCCAGGCCCGCAATGGCGCCACCTTCGAGCGGCGCAATCCGCTTGACGGCAGCGTTGCGACGGTCGCGCCCGCGGCCACCGAGGAAGACGCGGTCGCGGCCGTCGACGCTGCCGCCGCGGCCTTCAAGACCTGGTCGCACACGGGCCCAACCGAGCGTAGAACGATGCTGACGAGGGCCGCACAAGCGCTCGAAGCGAAAGCCGAGGCATTCGCGGCTGCAATAGCGTCCGAGACCGGCGCGTCGGCGATCTGGGCAGGCTTCAACGTTCACCTTGCGGCCGGTATGCTTCTCGAGGCCGCATCGCTGACCACGCAGATCGGCGGCGAGATCATTCCTTCCGACGTGCCGGGCAACCTCGCCATGGGTGTACGACAGCCTGCGGGAGTCGTTTTGGGCATCGCTCCCTGGAACGCGCCCGTGATCCTGGCTGTACGGGCCATCGCGACGCCACTGGCTTGTGGCAATACGGTGGTGCTCAAAGGCAGCGAGATCTGTCCGGCGACACACGGCCTCATCATCGAGGCGCTGCAAGAGGCCGGGCTACCCAAGGGCGTGGTGAACTTTGTCACCAATGCGCCGGCCGACGCGGCTGCTGTAGTGGAGGCCATGATTTCGCACCCGGCTGTGCGACGAGTGAACTTCACGGGATCAACCCACGTGGGCAAGCTCATTGCCGCAACCTGCGCGAAGTACCTGAAGCCCGTGGTTCTCGAACTCGGTGGCAAGGCGCCGCTGGTCGTCCTCGACGACGCCGACGTCGATGCTGCCGTCAACGCGGCCGTGTTCGGTGCGTTCGCCAATTCGGGACAGATCTGCATGTCGACCGAGCGGATCGTCGTCGATTCGGCCATCGCCGATGATTTCGTTGCCAGGTTGAGCGCACGTGCATCGAGTCTTCCGCTCGGTGATCCGCGTCTTGGCCCGGCGGTTCTCGGCTCAGTCGTGGACATGAGCACGGCAAAACGCTGCAACGAACTGATCGATGATGCGCTTATGAAAGGCGCGAAGCTCGTGGCGGGTGGCAAGGCGAACGACACGCTGATGCCCGCGACCCTGCTCGACCACGTAACGCCGGACATGCGCATCTTCCGCGAGGAGGCTTTCGGCCCCGTGAAAGGCATCGTGCGTGTCAGTGGCGTGGAAGAGGCGGTCGCTTGCGCCAACGATAACGAATACGGCCTCGCAGCCGCGGTCTTCGGCCGTGATGTGGCGCGCGCCATCCAGGTAGCGGGACGCATCGAGTCCGGCATTTGCCACGTGAACGGGCCCACGGTGCACGACGAAGCGCAGATGCCATTTGGCGGCGTCAAGGGCAGTGGCATTGGACATTTCGGCGGGAAAGCCGGTGTCGAGGCCTTCACCGATCTGCGATGGGTGACCGTTCAAACGACCCCGCGTCACTACCCCTTCTGAGCGAAACACCGGAATGAAAACACAAGTTGCCATCATCGGTGCCGGCCCGGCCGGGCTTCTGCTGTCCCACATCCTGCACCTGCAAGGCATCGAGTCGATTGTCCTCGAAACCCGCAGCCGCGAAGCCATCGAGGCCACGATCCGCGCCGGCGTGCTTGAGCAGGGCACGATTGATCTCATGAAAGAGATTGGCGTTGGCGCGCGTATGGAGCGCGAGGGCTTTCGGCACGAAGGAACCATCCTGCGCTTCAACGGCATTGACCGCCGCATCGATTTTCCAGAACTCACTGGTGGCAAGGCTGTGATGGTCTATGCACAGCACGAGGTGATCAAGGACTTGGTGGAAGCGCGCCTGGCGACGGGTGGCGACATTCGGTTCGAAGTGACCGATGTCAGCATCCACGACCTCGACTCGACGGCACCGAGCGTGCGATTTCGTCAATGGGGCGGCAATCTGCAGACAATTGAAGCCGACTTCATCGCCGGCTGCGATGGCACGCAAGGGGTTAGTCGCCCATCGATTCCGAAAGGCATGCTTAGCGGGTTTGAGCGGCTCTATCCTTTCGGATGGCTCGGGATCCTGTGCAAGGCACCGCCGTCATCAGACGAACTGATCTACGCCTTAAGCGATAGGGGCTTTGCTCTCGTCAGTACGCGTTCGCCGGATGTGCAACGCATGTACTTGCAGTGCGAGCCGACCGACAAAATTGAAAACTGGTCCGACGACCGTATCTGGAGTGAATTTCGCGAACGCCTGGCAACGCGTGACGGCTGGGCCCCCAAAGAGGGCCAGATATTCAGCAAGACCGTGGTCGGCATGCGCAGTTCCGTGACTGAGCCGATGCAGTACGGCCGCCTGTTCCTGGCGGGAGACGCGGCGCACGTAGTGCCGCCCACGGGTGCCAAGGGTCTGAACCTCGCGGCGGCCGACGTACGAGTGCTCGCAAGGGCCATCGGCAAGTTCTACAAGAACGGCCGTCAGGATCTGCTCGAGCGCTACAGCGAAACCGCACTGCGGCGCATCTGGAAAGCGCAACGCTTCTCGTGGTGGATGACCTCGATGCTGCATCGCTTCCCCAACGCGGACGAGTTCCAGCACAAGGTGCAGGTCGCCGAACTCGACTACGTAACCGGCTCGCGTGCTGCTTTGACAGCGCTGGCCGAGAACTATGTCGGCTTGCCATTCGACGCGCTCGACGACTGAGATTCAGTCCGTCAGACCGCCCGGGAAGAGGCGGAGGCTGTTCGAAAGCTATGTGGTGAGGAATGCCGTTTTCTCGATAAAGCAGTTTTCCGGCAGGCGTACAGGTTGGACACCTCTACTGCTACTACCAGGGCGCGCGGACGCCAGAGCGCTCAATCAGGAGACAAGACATGATCGATCGAACCCCGTCAGCCGTTGGCTCGCAAGCTTTTCCATCGCGCGGCCAATGCCAGCGCATGCTGCCCACGACCTGCAACTTGGGAGTACGCGCATGAGCCCCCAAGCGGTTCCCTTCAAGGGCAATGCCGATATCGGTCGTCTGCTCGACGATGGCGCCTATACGACCATGCAAAAGATTGTGGTCTTCCTGGCAGCCATGTCCATTGTGATGGACGGCTTTGATGGTCAACTCATCGGCTTCGCGATTCCGTTGATGATCAAGGAGTGGAACATCACGCGAAGCGCCTTCGCCCCAGCGGTTGCCGCTGGCCTCATTGGCATGGGGATCGGCAGCGCCTGCGCAGGCCTGTTCGCGGACCGATTCGGACGTCGGATGGCGGTCATCTCCAGCGTCTTTGTCTTCGGCGCAGCGACCTGCGCCATTGGCCTCGCGCCCGATGTCCTGACCGTGGCCGCACTTAGGTTTGTCGCCGGCCTGGGCATTGGTGGCGCACTGCCGAGTTCGACCACGGTCACGGCCGAGTTCACGCCGGCGCGCCGCAGGACGCTCGCAGTCACGGCCACGATTGTGTGCGTGCCGCTCGGCGGCATGCTGGCGGGCCTCTTTGCCGGTGAAATCCTGCCGGCATTCGGCTGGCGCGGACTGTTCTTTATCGGTGGAACTTTTCCAATTGCGCTGGCTATCATTCTTCTGTTCACCTTGCCAGAGACGCCTCGATTCCTGGCACGCCATCCGGCACGCTGGGATGAGTTGGGCAAGCTGCTAGGGCGTATGGGCCATCCGATGGCCGCCAATGCAACGTACACCGACGCCGCGGAACAGGGCGTAGAAGAGCGGGCCGGGTTTGGCGCGCTGTTCTCAGATGGTCTGGCGCGCGACACTCTGGCAACCTGGGCTGCGTTCTTCCTGTGTCTTACCGCCGTCTACGGCGCCTTTAGCTGGCTGCCGACGATGTTGGCATCAGAAGGATTGTCGATGGCCGTCGCTGGCTCGGGGTTGACCGCCTACAATCTCGGAGGCGTTATTGGCGCGTTGGTCTGTGCTGTTGCGATAACGCGATTCGGGTCACGTTGGCCCTTGGTGCTGTGCTGCGCCGGTGCAGCCGCAAGTGCATTCGCGATGCAGACCCTGAATGTCGGGCGCGACACGCACCTGTTGATCTTCGGTTTCGGTGTGCATGGCATGTTCGTCAATGCAGTGCAGTCCACCATGTATGCGCTGTGCGCGTTCATGTACCCCACCAGCGTCAGAGCGACCGGCACCGCGTCCGCGCTGGCCTTCGGACGACTGGGTGCGATCCTCAGTGCATTCGCAGGGGCAGCGGTCATTACGGCCGGTGGTGCCATGGCTTATCTCGCACTACTTGGCTCCGCGATGGTCTTCGCGATGCTCGCGCTCCTTGTCGTCACGCGTCACATCCCGAAGCGTGAGGGGCTGTTAAAGCCGAGTTCCGCGGTGGCAATCACTAGCTGAAATTCTGAGGGAAATCATGAAAATTACCATAGTCGGCGCTGGCGCCATGGGCTCAATGTTTGGCGGCTTGCTCGCTGAGTGCGGCAATGACGTCACTCTGATCGATATCAACGATGCACACATCAGCGCAATCCAATCGGATGGCTTGCGATTGGTCACGGACAACAGCGATCGGCGTGTGAAGACGCTCAAGATTTGCCGACCTGGGGAAGCTCAGGAACTACCCGAGTTGCTGGTGATCTTTACCAAGACCCTGCACACTGGCGCCGCGCTCCAAGGCGTCAAGCACCTGATTGGTCCGGATGTCCATGTGCTGTCCCTGCAGAACGGGTTAGGCAACGTTGAGAAGATCAGCGAGTTCGTCTCGCCAGAGCGCATCCTCATCGGCGTGACCACCTGGCCGGCCGACATGGTTGCGCCTGGCCACGTGCACTCACATGGCAAGGGTATCGTTAGACTCATGGCCGCTGACGGCAACGTCCGATCGATCGTCTCCGTGGTCTCCGAGACGCTCTCGGCCGCCGGTCTCCAGTGCAGTTCGGAAGCCACCGTATGGGCTGCGATTTGGGAGAAGGTCGCGTTCAACGCCGCGCTCAACAGCATCTGCGCCGTAACTGGGTGCACAGTCGATCAGCTCGGTACTACGCCTGAAGGTAGCCGCCTCGCAGAGCTAGTCGTCGTTGAAGTGCTGTCGGTCGCACAGAGGCTCGGTATCGAAGTGAATCCAGCCAAGTGCAAAGCCAATGTCGCAGGCGCCATTGCTCAGCACAAGGGGCACAAGCCATCGATGTTGCAGGACGTTCAGGCCGGGCGCCGCACCGAGATCGAAGCGATTAATGGAGCAGCGGTCGCCACGGCCGATAGCTTAAACATGAAGCTGCCCACAACCGAAACGCTGCTGTCGCTCGTGCGCCTCGTCGAGGCGCGGGCAATTGCCTGTCATCAGCCGTCTCTCTCATAAACACATCAGGATGTAACCCCATCAAGCGTTTGAATGGGAGGCCCCGTATAAAGACACAATAGCCTGCGTCTTGATAGAACGAGGCCTGTCGCCGTCGATGGCGGACATCAGCGGTCAGATACAGATCGCCCGATAAGCGGGCAGCCGCATTTCCCGGTCCCTCCAGCTCGTGTCGAACGGATATTTGACCGAGACTTTATAGCCCTTGTCAGCAGTCGACTTCACGGCCATCGTGAGCTGCCAGTACGCCGGCGACACGAAATGCCAGCAAATGCTAGGCAAGCAACAGCAAGGCATCAACGAGCGAGAGCACCGTTGTGCGCGAATCGAACGCCGTTGAAAAAAGATGATCGTGCACGACCTGATCTGGGTCGTAGCAGCAATCCTTGACCGTGAACAAACGGAAGTCTGCATCGCTCGCGTACGCGACCGACGACAGCACCACACCGGTCGACGCAATGCCCACCATGAGCAGGGTATCGATACCCTGCGCGGAAAGCCGCACCTGCAGGTCGGTACCAAAGAACACGCTGGCACGATGCGCGATGATGAGCGGTTCGGTGGCCTGTTGGCCGAGTTCCGGCGAGATCTGGTCGTCGACGAAAAGACCAAGTTGCTTGATTCCCTGCCCGTTCCTGTTCAACGGACTGACTTCCGGATAGCCTGGACGAAAGTGGATCTTGGCGAAATAGACGCTGACGCCCTTGGCCCTCGCAGCGTCACACAGCTTGCGTGTATTGGAAAGCAAAGTGGGCGCGACCGATGGAAATAACGCCAGGATGTCGGTCTGATAATGCATGACCACCAGAGCGGTTTGCGCTGGAACAATTGCCGGAATCTGCATGGTCACACTGCGCGCATCAGCGGCGCTTTCCATGCCCTGTTGATGGTCTGCTGAATCGACCGGACCACGTTCAACGGGTGACGACATAAGGCTACGCGATAAAAAATGATGATCGACTCTACCACGACCAATGGGTTGTCCGTTCTGGGTCGGCAGCCACCGATGACCGCCGTCGGTCCTCGAACGGTGAGCCGACGGCGGAGTTCGGCCATAAGCAGCCATCAAGCCAGGGACTTGAAGATTGCTGCCGCGTCCAACAAGGCTGCACGACTCAAGGCCACCTGCGGTTCGTCTATCTCGGCCCTGCCCAGGGCACGCTCCGCTTCCCTGAAACTACGCAAACCTACGCATAGCCTCAGGCGTGCGGGAATCACTCCCGGGCGGCGATGCGACGCCGGACTTGTCACAGCAACGCCCGAGGACGCGTGACCTACGCCCCTCGGTGTCTTGAGACAGCAACGTCCGAATCCCCCCAGGCATGCTAGCGGGGGATTTTTCGTCTCGCGTTCTCGGCGCGCTGGGTCCGCGCTCGGCGCCGGCAGGATTGGCGGCCAGCGGCCCGATCTCAACGGAAGAAACCGGGCGATAACTAAAAAATCCTGGTCACCCCTGCGTGTCTGCACAAAAACCACACGCGATGCAAGATTTGAGCGGCTAAAAGTGTCTAATAGGTTTATTAATGGGCTTTACCTTGGGCGAGACTGAAGGACCGCTTAGGGGTCGGGCAGGGCCGGTCGCTGTGGCCATCTGCATGGCCAGAACCTGGCCATAGAGTTACGCATCCCACCTCGCGAGTGGCCTCGATCTTGCGGCCCAATTACACGGCGCACTGAACTGGGATGAATTGGTCTGCCACGCGAGCGATTTGATGGCGCTCGCCGGGTAAGAGCCCAAACGGCCGCGCCTGGCAGCCGGCGTCACGATCACGTTCAGGACAGAAGTCACCGATCGCGATAGCCAAGAACAAAGCAGCCGACCTATCGGTCGGCTGCTTTCTTGAGAAGCCGCTGAAGGCTTGCGGAAGGTTTGGCTCGAACGACTACCCTTCCGCCCGCCTCGCTGACGCCGCCTTACTGCTTCGTGGCGGTGGGGGTCGTCACGACCTTCTCAGCCRCGACGGGGGTGGCCTTCGCTTCGGCCGGAGCAGCAGCCTTCGCCGTGCTCACCTTGGTGGCCTTGGCGTGCGCGGTGGCGTGCTTATGGGTAGCGGTCTTGGCGGAAGCCTTCGCAGCGGGAGCCGGAGTGGCTTGCGCAACCGCAGCGGCCGGTGCCGGGGCAGCAGCGGGAGCCGGGGCAACGCCTTGGGCGAAAGCGGCGCCGGTGATGGCGAGGGAGGCGACAGCGGCGAACAGCTTCTTCATGATGAATCCTTCTTTGAGGTTAGAGGCACAGCAAGTTGCCGTGCTTACCCGTGAAAACGATCCACGTTGATTTGGCGTTGACGATGAGGTTGTGACAAACCGTAAGCGATGTTTCTGCAGAACCCATCGCCGTTATGTCTGCCTCGACCCGAGAATTCACCAAAGGGGGGGCTGCTGCGCATCTGCAACGCCTTGGTGAACGCACTTCGGCTCCGTCTAGGTGATACGGGCAGCTAGAGCCTCGTCTGCTTGGCGCATCGGTAAGGATCGTGGCATAGAGCAGCCGGCCATCCGCACATCGATAGCCGGCGATCCGGGAAACGAATGCCGGGGAGCCTGCTGAGTAGGCCAGCACCTCCTCTTTCAGCGCCGTCGTATCCGTGTGTGGGGGATTCGCTCTCCAGAATCGTCCCGCAGCGATACTACCTGGCGAGCATGGCCCGAGGTCGGGGAAACACAGCGCCCTCCCTACCACGCGTGGGAACAGTGTCATGGGCGTCGATCCGAACCGCTTCTCCAAGGAAATGGGCACAGGTATCGCTCGCACCGACGGCATTGCTACATTCCAGGAGGATCACCAGACTCGCGCATGCCTGTCTAGCCCATCCGAAGATCGCCATGTGTCATCGGTCCGAAAGCGCTGAAACGTGCAATCTACCAACGAACCATCCTCAGTCCGCTTACGCCGAAGTGGGATGTCAGAGCCGTACAACAAACGGGGACCAATCAATTCTCGACCATTGGGTGATGGTGTCGAAGGTGGCTTCGTCACGAAGCTTCCGGCCTTACGACAGCGCGGTGTCGAATGAACGGTTGAGTCCGCAGTCGGGTATGGAAGCTCACTGCGCGGGCGGCCGGYGGGCCCCAGGTGAGCGACCTTCGAGTTCCGAGATCGGCCAGGAAGAGACTTTCGTCTGACGCTCCGCATGGACATTTATGCGGCAGTTCCACTCAAGCAAACAGTCATTCAATCGCCGGCTGCCGACGTCACTTGATCGGCCAACGCGGTCTTCCAATGCGGAGCCGGCAATCGTTGCTTCGCTGGTGTAGCTCTCAATAGGCTCTTGTGAACCCGCCGTCATGCAGCAAGTTCACACCAGTCATGTGGCCGGAGATGGGAGATAGCAGAACTTCGACCGGCCAGAGCCATCTCGTCAGGGCTTACTTACTTCCGCCAGGGAATGTTCGAAGTCTGCGCGCGGGTGGGTCGGTTGAGCCCGCGATGGCGCGCTCGCCGGGACGGCCTGAGCCTGGCTAACGCCAGGCGCTGCCAACCTGAATGTAGAAGGCGTTCTGGTCCCTGCTGTGGGCCACGTCGATCCCGACCGCCACGCCCAGCTTGCGGGCGACCAGGTACCGGAAGCCGGCGCCGACGCTGACCACGTTCTGCGCCTCGTCGAAGCTGTGCCAGTGGCCGTATGCCTTGCCCACCCCGCTGAAGCCCAGCACGCTCCAGCGCGGGGTGACGTTCCAGCGCAGTTCGGCCTCCGCCACCAGCGCGTTGCGGTCCTGGTAGCGGCCCTTCTGCACGCCGCGCAGATCGACATAGGGCTGTGCGTAGAACGGCGTCTGGCCGCTCGACATACGGCCGTCACCCCTCAGGCCAAGCACGAACGTGTTGCCAATGGGCATCCAGTGGTAGCCGCGCAGGTTGTACAGGTCGAAGCTGTTCGAGCTGCCCAGGCCGGGCCGGGCGAACTGGAGCTCAAGTTCGGCGTAGGTGCCGCGACGCGGGTAGAAGATGTTGTCGCGCGAGTCGTAATCCACCACCAGCGCGCCCATGCCGATGCGCTGGCCCCGCGAAATGTCGCCCAGTTCGGGCGCGCTGCTGCCGTGCCTGAACGTGGTGGTGGCATCGAAGTAGGCGTAGCGCGGGCCGACATACCAGCGGCTGTTGCCGAGACGGGCCAGGAACTGCTGGACGGTTCCCGCGCCGCTCAGTTCGTAGGCGCGCGGCTGATTGAGCACGCCGAAATAGTCCAGTCGCGCGTCGACCTTGGCGAGGCCGCCGAGGTAGCGGTAGCGGTCGCCATCCCAGGTATGGAAATGCCCGAGGAAGGCGCCCCACGTGCCATTCTCGGTATAGAGGCCCCCGGCAAAGGTGATGTTGGGCGGCGCCGGCCCGCTCTCGCCGGATCGCGCCTGCGCAACCGACTCCGAGAAAAACAGCAGCCCGAATCCGGCCCCGTAGCCGACGGCCGGCTCCGTAATGACGATCGGCACGGGCAGCGCGCCCTTGTGGTTGAGCAGGTAGTCGCTGGCGTCGAACTGGCCATCCTCCGGATCGATGAACGACAGCGGCGCGGATGCCGCGCCGGTGGCGGCGCACAATGCGGCCACGGTGCACAGGCCGCGCAGGCGAAAGGCAGTTCGACGATACACGGCGGATGTGTGCCGGGGCCATGAGCGATCGGCCCGTAGTTGATCTTTAAGCCTATGCGGCAGAGTAGCCCAAGCGGCCCGCCAGCGCCAGCACTGGGTCTGCGTCATCTCGAACAGAGGATGGCCGAGCGTGGCATCTTGGTCGATCATTCGACCGTCCAGGTCTGCGTCGGCCGAATTGGCGACGCTTTCCATGCCGACATCAAGGGACGTTGTACCTTGGAAACGGCCATTGATGTGCCCCCGTGACGACCGACAGGTATGGGATCGGTAAGAGCCGACCGGCTCACGACTGGTGGAGATCGCTTGCCTGCCAGAAGCGGGCGGTGTTCGCTTGCGAAAGCAGGCACTCAGCATTCACAGTAGCCTGCGCCGGAGCGCAGCACCGGGTCACCAACAGCGTAGCTGCGAACCCTTCGACGATCCAGCCTAGCCCCCAGAGCACCAAGGAAATTGATCGGAACGCAACGGGATTCCAGATGGTCAGAAGGCGCGCCTGCCTTCCCTGCTGGTAGGGAAGTTGCCCGCCGGCGTGCGCTGGAGATACAGGGTATGGCCAGTAATGGTGTCCCCGGTTGAGTAGAACTGAAGCGGCTTGTCTCCGACCTGCACCTGCGTGGAAGGGCCGAAGAGATCGTCAAGCCCGTACCAGGCTTCACCCCCCGCCATCTTGACCCGATATACACCGAAGGGAACCTTGATACTGGACACCGTCCCTCCGCGTACAAATGTCACCAGAACCGGCCGCTGGGTGTTCCATTCCTCAAGCTTAACGATGTTCAGGCTGCTGCTGGCCATTGCGTCGACGGTAAATCCTGCGGCCTGACCTTCCGGCAGTTGCTGGAATGTCAGCACGGTGCCATTGTCGGGAAACGGCTGGGCGGGGGCAGACGGAGTCGGCGGCGTTGCAGGCTGGGCAGGCATTG
>NZ_JBFTND010000023.1:0-50948 GCF_056397305.1 Cupriavidus sp. 05N40 | reverse complement strand
GTGCCATGCGCGCCGGCTGCAGCGCGCGCCGCGCCGGGCGCACCATGGCGCCGCGCCGGTCGCGCCTGAACGGCTGCGCCGCCAGCCACGCCGCGCCGAAGGCGCTCGGCGCGCAGCCAAGCTGCAGGAACGCCCCCAGCCGGCGCACCCGCGCATACACGGCGCGGCACAGCGTGCGATGCCCGCCGAACAGCCGCACGCTGGCGCCGGCATCGATCATCACCGTGGCCGCGTCGGGGTCCGGGTGCAAGGCCACATGCGGCGAGAAATGCAACAGCGCCAGCGCCAGCGCCGTCATCAGCTGCGCCTCCGCCGCCGGCTCGCGCTCGAGCTGCACCACCTGCGCCGACAAGGCCTGCACCCCGCCGCGCCGCATGCCGGCCTGCACGCCCAGCGCCGCCGCCGGCCCGTTGGCCAGCACCACGCGCTCGCGCTCCACCACCGCCACCGGCACGCTGTGATGCAGCAGGCCGGGAACGGCAGCGGCCGCGGCAGGCTCAGGCCAGTTCGGCTGCAGCGCGTCCAGCGACAGGCGCGGCAGATGCACCGCGATCCAGTACGACATGGGCTTGCTCTCCCGCAATAGCCTGGGAAACCGGCGATGGCGCAACCTCCGCAGGCAAGGTCCGCGGCGCGCACGGACGGCCCGGCACCGCCATCATCTCGTCGAGCGGCAGCACCAGCGGCTGCTCGCGCACCGGCCCGCGCCGCTTGTGAAAGGTGATCGACATCGCATTGCCCGGCGCCGGCGCCAGCAGCAGCCGCAGCACCGCCGGCGACGACTCGTGCAGCACGCCGGCCGGCCGGCACGCCCATACCGCCGCGTCGCCGGCCTGCGCCAGCACCTGYAGGCGGCGCAGCGCCTCGGGACGCGCCGCGGGCAGCCATACCACCACCGCGCCGAAGGCCTGGCTGCGCAGCACCTGCTCCGCCGCCCACAACACATCGGCCTGCGCCGCGGCCTTGCCCGCGCCGGCCGGCGCGCGCATCCAGAACACCTGCCGGGCCGGCAAACCCCAGCTGGCCAGGCACGTTGCATTGGGCAGGTGCGGCGGCCCCACCAGCGCCAGGCGGCGCTGCCCCGCCGCCAGCGCCACCAGGGCCGGCCGCAGCAGGCGCAGCTCGCCCACGCCGGGCTCGGCCAGCAGCAGCTCCGTCAGCGCCCCCAGCGGCCAGCCGCCGCCCGGCAACTCAGCCGACAGCGCGGCATGTCCAGTCTCCACCGCCGGCACGCTACCCGCCTGCCCCGCCCGGCCGAGCTGCCCCGCGCGCCACAGGCCGGGATAGCGCCGCTCGAGCGCATCCAGCGCCTCCTGGCGGCCCCCCGCGGGTGCCGGCGCCAAGGAAGAAACGCCCGGCAAGCCGGGCGAGTCGGTCTGAAGATGGGGTGTCATGTGACGCTTGCGGCCTTACCCCGAGGGACAAGGCGAGATTTCCGATTACTGTATATTTATACAGTATCACGGTTGGGCGCAAGGGTGAAGCGGGAGGGTCGGGGACGGTGCGCGGGAACGACGCCGGAAGGGGCAGAGAAGGCGCAAGGAAAGAGCACGGAAAGCCTGCCCCGAGGCGCGCGCGGGCCGGCCGGCAAGACATATCGGGACGCCCCGGCACGCCGTGCCCTGCAGTTGCAGTTGCAGTTGCAGTTGCAACTGCAGTCGCTCAGTTCACCCGGTATCGCTTCACCATGTCCCAGTCCAGCTCGATGCCGAAGCCCGGGCCTTGCGGGATCGCCATGATGCCGTCCTTGATGCGCGGCGGGTTGGCCCACATGCCGGGGAAGATCGGATCGCGGTCCGGGTCGGGGAAGCACTCGACGCAGATCCCGTGCGGCATGGCGCCCAGCATGTGCGAGGCGATCTGCGGCTCTTCGTGGTGCGCCATGCGCACGCCGGCCAGCGCGCAGGCCGCGGCGGCGCGGCGCCATTCGGTGATGCCGCCGCCTTCCGAGGCGTCGAAATTGACGATGTCCACCGCGCCGGCGTCCAGCAGGCGGCGCACGCCGGCCGCGCTGACTTCGCTCTGGCCTGCGTTGATGGGGATCGAGGTGGCCTGGCGCACCGCCGCCATGCCGCGCACATCGTCATGCCAGTGGCAGGGTTCCTCGAACCATGCGATGTCGTACGGCTCGACCAGGCGGGCGAAGCGCGTTGCCTCCGCCACGCTCCAGCCGCGGTTGGCATCCACCGCGAGCAGGAAGTCCGGGCCGCCGCCTTCGCGTGCGTACTTCACCCGCTCGGCGTCTTCCTCGGGCGTTGCCCCGCCCACTTTCACCTTGCAGCCGGCCATGCCGACCGACCTCAGCCACGCCATCTCGCCGGCCAGGTCGGCAGGCGTCTTGCCCGGCAGGTAGTAGCCGGCGATGGCGATGATGGGGATTTCCTGGCGGTAGCCGCCCATCAGGCGGCACACATTGACGCCGAGCGCCTTGCCGGCCAGATCCCAGACGGCCGAATCCACGCAGGCGATCGCGTTCATGACCAGCGGCCGGTCCGGCGCCTTGATGGTCAGGCGGAACAGCTTCTCCCAGATGCGTTCGCAGGCATGCACGGACTCGCCGACCAGCAGCGGCGCCATGTCCTGCTCGATCATGCGGGCGATCTCGGGGCCGTGTTCGCGGGGGTCGCCGTTGTACACCTCGCTGACCAGCCCCGAGCTGGTATGGATGCGGGTGATCACGGTGGCGCGGCTGTCGACCTTGTACGAGCTGCCGGAGAACACCTTGTTGAGCGGGATGCGGACGGCAATGGCCTCTACGCGTTCGATCTTCATGGTTGCGGATTCCTGTGGTCTTGCGGTTGGATGGGCGTGCGGGCCAGGCTCAGTCGATGGTGGCGCCCGAGCGCTTGACGATGGCAGACCACTTGACGCTCTCTGACTGGATGTAGGCGCCCAGGGCCTCGGGGGTGGAGCCCACCGGCACGATGCCGTCGAACATGAAGCGCTTGCGCAGGTCGGAGTTCTTGATCAGGGCCGCGATCTCGCCGCTGAGCTTGTCGACGATGGGGCGCGGCGCCAGCAGCGCGTACCAGACGTTGGATTCGTAGCCGGGCACGCCCGCCTCGGCGATGGTGGGCACGTTGGGCATCGAAGCCGCGCGCTGCGCCGTCGACACCGCGAGCACGCGCAGCTTGCCGGCCTTGATCTGCTGCGACGCGACGCCGTAGCTGGCGAACATCGCGCTGACCTGCCCGGCCAGCAGCGCCGGCATGGCGGGCCCCGTGCCCTTGAACGGCACATGGACCATGTCGAGCCCGGCCATGGATTTCAGGAGCTCCATCGACAGGTGCGGGCCGCTGCCGTTGCCGGACGAGCCGTAGGTGTACTTGCCGGGATTCGCCTTGACCAGCTTGATGAATTCCGCCAGGTTCTTCGCCGGCACGGAGGGATGCACGACCAGGAAGTACGGCGCGGAGGCCAGCAGCGAGACCGGCTCGAAATCCTTGATCGGGTCGTAGGGCAGTTTGCGGTACAGGCTCTGGTTGACGGCGAGCTGCGAGGTCAGCGCAAGCGCCAGCGTATAGCCGTCGGCAGGCGCCTTGGCGACCATGTCCATGCCGATATTGCCGTTGGCGCCGCCATGGTTGTCCACGATGATGCGCTGGCCCATGCGCTCGGACATGTACAAGGTCAGCGGCCGCGCGACGGTATCGCCGCCCCCGCCCACCGGATAGGGCACCACCACGCGCACGGGGCGGTTCGGATAGGTGTCGGCCTGCGCTGGCGCCGCCGCGGCGGCGCCCATGCAGAGCAGCGCCAGCGCGCCTGCGCGCCCCAGTAACCTGGCAATTCGGTTCATGACTGTGTCTCCTGTCTGTTTTCTGTTATCTGTTATCTGTTGACTGCTGTCTTTGCAGGCATGGTCGCCTTCAGTCCAGCCAGCCGCTTGCCCGGGTCTCGCCAAGGAAGCGCTCCACGATCTGCGGGGCAAGCCCGACATAGGTGGCGGGATCGAGCAGCGCATTGAGCGCCGCCGGTTCGAGCGCCGCCCGGATGGCCGGATCGCGCGACAGTGCCTGCTCGAAGGTGATGCCGCTTTCCATGCCCAGCATGGCGGCGGCGTAGACCAGTTCGTGCGCGCTCTGCTTGCCGACCTTGTCGGCCAGCGCGAACATCACGCGCTCGGACATCAGGAAGCCGCCGAGCAGGTCGAGGTTGGCGCGCATACGCGCGGCGTTCACGGTGAGGCCGGACAGCGCGTAGTGCATCATCTGCAGCATGGCCGCCGCCATCATGCAGCCCTCGGGCACGGCCTTCCATTCCATGCGCACGGCCGCCACGTCGCGCTCATGCTCGGCCATCTGGGCGTCGTGCATCATCGCCACGCTGTAGCGGATAGCGCGGCTGAGCGTCACCACGGTCTCCACCACGGCGGGATTGCGCTTGTGCGGCATGGTGGACGAGCCGACCTTGCCTTCGCTGAACGGCTCGGCCAGCTCGCCGATCTCGTCGCCCTCGAGGTTCATGATCTCGTTGGCGATCTTGCCCAGCGTGGCGCCGATCAGGCCGAGCACGCTCACGTACTCGCCCAGGCGGTCGCGCGCGGGCTGCCAACTGATCGGCGCCACGCCCAGTCCGAGGCGCGCCATCAGCCGCGTCTCCAGCTCGCCGGCCTGCTCGCCGAACGAGGCCTGCGTGCCGACCGCGCCCACCATCTGGCCCACGAAGGTGCGCTGCTCCAGGCCGCGCATGCGCTCGTGGTGGCGGCCGAGTTCCGACAGCCAGATCGCGCATTTGTGGCCGAAGGTGATCGGCAAGGCCTGCACGGCATGCGTGCGCCCGGCCATCGGCGTGTGCTTGTGCTCGTCGGCAAGGCGGTACAGCTCGCGCGACACGGCGCCCAGGTCGCGCATCAGGATGCCGTGGGCCTGCCGCACCTGAAGCATCATGCCGGTGTCGTAGACGTCCTGGGAAGTCGGCCCGAAATGCACGAACTCGCCCAGCCCGCCGGCGCATTGCCGCTGCAGGGCGCGCACCGCCGGCACCAGCGGGTGCTTTACGCGGCGGGTTTCGGCAGCGAGCGCGGGCAGGTCGATGTCCGCCACCCGCGCCCGGGCGCCGATCTCGGCGGCCGCCGCGGCGGGGATGATGCCGAGTTCCGCCTGCGCGGCCGCCAGCGCGGCTTCGAAATCGAACCACTTCTGCACGCGGTTCTCCTCCGAGAACACGGCCCGCATCTCATCGGTGCTCCACATGTGCTGCTGGAGGGACTGGTCGAACACACTGCTGGTCATCGCGGAAGCCTTTTTCGCCTGAGGGGTTACAGCCATTCTCGGCCGCCGGCTTCTTTCTGTAAAATGACATGTTCGTAGACAATCATTGCCAAAATGGCATGATATGACCCTCCAACAACTACGTTGCCTGCAGGCAGTCATTGCCAGCCAGCTCAGCGTCTCCCGCGCCGCGGACGCCCTGCACACCACCCAGCCGGCAGTCAGCAAGCTGATCCGCTCACTGGAGAGCGAGATTGGCGTGGAGCTGTTCGTGCGCCGTGGCAACCGGCTGGTGAGCCTGACCGATGCGGGACAGGAAGCGGCGGCGCTGTCGCGGCGCGTGCTCAACGACACCCGCGCGCTGAACGGGCTGGCCGGCGCCGGGCAGGCGGGCGGCGGCAGCGGCACGCTGCGCGTGGGCACCACGCACATCCATGCGCGCTATGGCCTGCTCGACGCCATCCGCCGCTTCAGCACCGCGTACCCGGCGGTCAACCTGGAACTGCTGCAGGGCCACCCCGCGCAGATCCTGCAGTGGGTCAGCGAGAACGCGGTGGACCTGGGCATCTCCACGCTGCCGGACGTCACGCCGGAGGGCATCATCTCGGTCGAGGCCTACCCCATCCCGCGCTGCCTGATCGTGCCGCGCCGCCATGCGCTGCTGAAGCTGGCGCGCGTGACCATCGAAGACATCGCGCGCTACCCGCTGGTGACCTACGACGAGCACTTCAATTCGGGATGGGTGGTGATGCGCGAGTTCCAGCGCCGGGGGCTGTCGCCGCGCGTGGTGGTGCGCGCGACCGACGCCAATGTGATCAAGGCCTATGTCGCCGCCGGCCTGGGCGTGGCCGTGGTCCAGCAGATGGCGGTGGAGCCGCGGCGCGACACCGATCTCGCGGTAATCGATACCGCGGACCTGTTCCCGCCGTCGATGGCGGCAGTCAGCCTGCGGGCCGACCAGTACGTGCGCGGCTATATGCAGGATTTCATCGACATGATCGCGCCGCGATAGCGGTTGGCGGCAGACGGCAGACGGCAGGGGGCGAGCGGTGCGCCCGCCGCCTGCCCCGGGCCGCCTCAGTCCAGCGCCTGCCCCGGCCGGAACCCGTCGCGCAGTTCACGCTTGAGCACCTTGCCGATCGCGCTGCGCGGCAGCACGTCCACCAGTTCCACCACGGCCAGGCGCTGGGTCTTGCCGACCTGATCGTTGGTCCAGTCCATCAGCGCCCCGGCCGATGCCGCGGGGGCTGCCGCGCCGTCGCGCAGCACCACGAAGGCCACCGGTGTCTCGCCCCAGCGTTGCGAGGGCACGCCCACGACCGCGCAGTCGGCCACGGCGGGGTGCTTCTGCAGGATGCCTTCGAGATCGCTGGGATAGATGTTGAAGCCGCCGCTGATGATCATGTCCTTCTTGCGGTCCATCAGCGTGAGGAAGCCGTCCTGGTCGAAACGGCCGACGTCCCCCGTGCGGATGAACAGCTTGCCCGCGGCGTCGTGCCAGTGGGCGGCGGCGGTCTTCTCGGGCTGCTTGTGGTAACCGGCCATGATGGCGTTGGAACTGCCGACCACTTCGCCGATCTCGCCCACCGCGACTTCCTTGCCGTCGTCGTCGATCAGGCGGATATCGTGGCCTTCCATGGGGCGGCCCACGGTATGGAGCTTGTCCGGGAATTCGTGCGCGGCCAGCACGCAGCTGCCGCCGCCCTCGGTCATGCCGTAGTACTCGACCAGGCCGCCCGGCCAGCGCTTGAGCACATCGGCCTTGAGCGCCGCGCTCAGCGGCGCGCTGGTGGAGAACTTCATGCGGTACGAGGACAGGTCGTAGCTGTCGAAGTCGGGGCGCGCCATCAAGCGCTGGTATTGCACCGGCACCAGCATGCTGTGCGTGACGCGGTGCCGCGCGGCCAGCTCCAGGTAGCGCTGCGCATCGAACTTCGGCATCAGCACCGCGGTGCCGCCCAGCGCCAGCGTGGGAATGAAGCTCACCAGGGTGGTGTTGGAATAGAGCGGCGTGGAGATCAGCGTGACGGCGTCGGGGCCGTAGCCACCGCTTTCCTGCACGCGGCGAATCTGGTTCCAGCGCAGCGCGTGGGCATGCACGATGCCCTTGGGCGTGCCGGTGGTGCCGGACGAGTAGATGATGTTGAACACCTGCTCCGGGTCCAGCGGGTGCTCCTGCGGCCGGCTGCCCTCGGGCGCGAGCCAGGCCTCGAACGACTGGCCGGCCGGCGCACCGGCCAGGCCCACCAGCGGCACCCCGATGCCGTCCTTCACCGGCGCGAGCTCGCGCAGGACATCCGCGTCCACGAACAGCACCCGGGCATCGGAGTCAGCCACCATGCCGGCCAGGCTGGCCGGCGTGGACGACGGCGCCAGCGGCACCAGCGCCACGCCCGCGCGCAGGCCGCCGATCAGCAGCGCCGCGTACTCCGCCGACGCCGCCGCGCAGATGGCCAGCGCCGCGCCGGGCCGCAAGCCGTCACGCTGCAGGGCGGCGGCGACCCGGTCGGCCAGCGCATCGAATTCCGCGTAGGTGAGCGAGCGGCGGTTGTCGATCACCGCCGTGTGGCCGGGCCGCTCGGCGGCGTGCAGCCGCACGCAGTCCGCCAGGTTGCCAATCGGCTGCGCAAGAAGTTCTGTGATGCCCATGGGAAATTCCTGTCTCCATCTGGTGCCGCGATCGGTTCCGCCGGATGCGGCGGCCGTCGCGAACGGATTGTGATCGGGAACGGCAATACGCCGCACCGTCCGGCAAATCCCGCCGCCGAGCTGCGGCCGGACCGGAGGATTCTCGCACGGACGCGACGTTCGGGTGCGGTGGGCCCGACGGGGCCGTCCGCGGGATACACAAGCGAAGGCCCCGGGGGCACCCCCGGGGCCTTCTCTCCCCTGCAACGCGGCAGGCGGAAACGCGAAGGACCGGCTACCGGCTTGCGCCAGAGGCTTGCCTTAAAGCCATGCCTTAACGGCTTGCCTCAGAGCGGCCCACTGCCGCCGATCCAGTAAGGCGAGCGCCCGTAGTATTCATGCAGCGTGGTGCCCCACTGCGGATCCGCCATCGCAGGCCAGCTGTCCTTGTCGAAGCCGGGCGCATCCTTGATGCGTTCCGCGGTGACGCCGATACGGAAACACTTCTCGTCGGTGTCGAGCGTAAGGGCGCCCCACGGGATGGCGTGCAGCGTGTCGCCCATGCCGAGGAAGCCGCCGCTGGTCAGCACGGCGTAGGCAATGCGCCCGCCGCGCACGTCGAGCATGATGTCCGAGATCTTGCCGACATGCTCGCCATCGGACGAATAGACCTTGTTGCCGTCCAGCGTCGCGGCCGCCATGACCTCGGGCCCGGGTCCATCACCGATACCGTTGCCGACAATGGCCGCGCCGGCGCCACCGGCGAGGCCGCCGGGATTGAGTTGGTTCATCTTGGTCTCCTGGATGGGATTCGTTCCGAAACCGGGCGCAACGAACATGCCAGCACGCATCCGCGCACTGCCCGCGGCGTGCCGCGCTCCAGGGGACGTGCCAAGGGGCGCGCCGCGGGAAGAATTACAAAGGCGGGTAATTTTCGGTGGCGGGTGGGGTCCGCCATGCCGGCCAGTCTGTGCGCCGGCGCACATGGCTTCGTGAAGCGGCCGCTCCGGCATCTGGGCAAAAGCTGCTAGATTTCCATGGCGGAATGAAAGGCGCACTTCCGCACCGTCGTGCCGGTGATGCCGTTGCTGCATTCATCCGCACCATCACCTGCCCGCCGCCGGACCATTGGAGCATTCGGCCACTGGACCCCTGGACGTGGCAGGACTTCAGCCTTGATTCCGGTTGCCAGAAGCGGGCGCGGCATGCGCGCCGGCTTCGCGCGGCAACGTTCCCGAATTTCCAAGTGGGCAAGGGGTTATCCGGCGCCCGCGAGCGGTTGAATCCGCGGCCCTGCCGTTGCCCGCAGCGGGCAGCGCTGCCGCACAGCTTGCCACCTTCACCCGGAGCCCCGATGCGCGTCCTGCCCTCTCTGTCCTCAGCACCTTTCTCCAGCCTGTTGCGGCGTGCGCCGCCGGAGCCGTCCCGCCAGCGGGAGCCGCACGGCATGCAGCCCGGCCCTCGCCGCGGCGGCCCCACCACCGAAGAAACCGCGGCCTATCACGCGCGCCTGCAGCCCTATCTCCAGGCCGGCACGGTCTTGCGCGGCGCGCGCTTGCCGAAGGCAGCCATCGCGCGCTATACCACCGGCATGCGCGCCAACGCGCACTATTTCAGCCACCCGCTGTGGATGGATGAGTGGCTGCAGAACGTACACCGCTACCCTGAACTGCGCGAACGCTGGCATGCGGCCATCGGCACGCTCGACGACAAGATCCTGGTCGACATCGGCTGCGGCCCCGGCAACCTGCTTGCCACGCTGGGCGGCCAGCCGCGCGAGGCCATCGGCGTGGATATCGCGCCGGGCAGCCTGGCAATGGCCGCGCGCGTGGGTTATGCGCCGCTGCTGGCCGATGCGCACGGCCTGCCGCTCAGGACAGCGATCGCGGACATCGTGGCCATCAACGGCTCGCTGCACCACTGCGACGACATGGAAGGCGTGCTGGCGGAATCCGCGCGCCTGGTCCGTCCCGGCGGGGTACTGGTGCTGGACCACGACCCGCAGCAATCGGCCTGGGATTTCAACGGCGCCGCCTTGCTGATGTGGCGCCTGCGCTTGCCGCTGTACCGCTGGCTCGGGCGCGGTGGCCACCGCGCAGCCGATGACGAGCAGCGCCGGGCGCTGGCCACGGAGCTGCACCACCGGCCCGGCGACGGCGTCAGCGAGCGCCTGCTGCGTGGCACGCTCGAGCCACGTGGCTTCAAGGTGGAGATCTACCCGCACAGTTACCGGGTGGGCAAGGACGTGCTCGACGGCAACATCGGCCGGCCGCCGCTCAAGCTACGCGTGGCACAGCGCTTGTCCGGCATCGACCCGGCCTCGCGCGAGGCGGCGCTGAGCCTGTTCTGCGTGGCCACGCGAGCGGCCTGAGCGCCGGCGCGCCCGTGGGCCCTGCCCCATGCGCATGACGCGAGACATGCGCCTTGCCTGTCCGGATCCGCCCCGGCGGGCCGGCGCATGCCGGAAGACGAACCAACGCTCGCCGGGACCACGCGCCCGGGCCGCGATCCCGCGGCCCAGTCGCCTTTGTAAGCCGTTTCCCTACGCCAGATTCATCCACCGCCGATACGTGTTTTCCACCGCGCCGACGCCGTCGCGCCGCCCCCGCGCCTAGCATGGAATCAAGGAATTACCGCGATGCCCCCGGCAGCAAGCCCGGGCTCCCGGCAGCCGGCAAGCACGCCGCCAAGCGAAGAAGCGAAACGGCGAAGAGCAACGAAGCGGAGAACAAAATGCGCCCGGACATCACTACCCTGCATTCGATCGTGGCCAAGTGGATCGCCCCCGCCGAGGGCCTTCCCCTGCGCGTGGCACGCTTCGGCAGGACGCACGCCGGGCACGTGCCTTATGTCTGCGTGCAGCGCGCCRCCGACATGCTGTTCTTCTTCCGCCACGGTGATGGTTCGTGGTGCGTGTTTCCGCCGGTGGCCGCGCGCGCCTGGGGGGCGCAGGGCTGAAACCCGACCCCGGGGCGCAGACTCGCGCGCCCGGGGCGGGAGCCGTCTTGTTGCTCAGGTTGCTCAGGCAGCTCAGGCGGCTGCCTCGTAATCCACCTGGTGCCGCGCGATGCGCAGGTCGCCGAGTTCTTCCTTCACCCGCAGGTGCTCCGGGTGCGTGGCATAGCCTTCCAGCGCGCTCTGCGACTCGAACTCCGAGTAGAGCACTACGTCGCAGGCATAGTTGACCCCGCTCGAATCCACTCCCACTTCCAGATGCCGCAGGCCCGGAATGCGGCCGCGCAGCCCTTCAAAGGCGAGCTTGAGCCGGGCCACGGCGTCGCGCTTGTCCCGCTCGGTCTCGCCGCGCAGGTTCCACATCACGATGTGTTTGACGATGGACACGTTTCCCCCTTGTCTTGGTTCAGCTTTGGCTCAGCTTGCTTCCCGACGCGCCGCTCAGGCCGGCGGGAAGCCGGCCTTCTGCGGCCACAGGTTGGCGAACGCGTGCACCGCCGACTGCCCGTACACGCCGGCGCGCGTGAACGGCTCCGCCGCCAGCCAGGCCTTTGCATCGGCGTGCGAGGGGAAATCGATCACCAGCAGGCTGCCGACCATGGTTTCGCCATCGTCGCCGAGCAGCGGGCCGGCAAAGGCAATGCTGTCGGCCTTGGCGCCCAGGTAGACCTTGTGATCGGGACGGACCTTGGCGCGCAGCTCGCCGGTGCCCGGCTTGTCGAGAAGATGGAATACAAACAGCATGTGGCTTACCTCCGGTTGGATGCGGATTGCGCCGGCGCGGCAGGCGCGGACGGGTTGAGGATGAAATCGAAATCAAGCGTATAGAACGGCGCGGCCGACACCTTGCCATCCGGCGTGGTGCCGGACTCGTGCCGCACCCAGTCGGCGATCAGCGAACTGCGCACGCCGAATACGGCATCGGAATCCAGGTACGCGTCGCCGTCGCGGAACACATGCGTGATCAGCGTCTCGTAGCCCGGCGCCGAGATCATGAAGTGCAGGTGCGCGGGACGCCAGGGATGGCGCCCCATGGCGTCGAGCATGTGGCCCACGGGACCGTCGTGCGGGATCGGGTAGCACTCCGCCAGGATCGACTTGAAGCGGTAGCCGCCTTCGGCGTCGGCCATCAGTGCGCCGCGGCCCTGGTGCTGCTCGAGCCCCGGCTGTTGCACATCGTAGAAGCCCTCGGAATCCGCCTGCCACACCTCCATGCGGGCGCCCGGCACGGCTTCGCCGCCAATGCCCTTGACGTGCCCGCTGACGTAGCAGGGGTCGCCGGCCATGCCGTTGCCGACATCGCCGCCGAGTTCGTATTCGGGCGCGCCGTCCACGTAGAACGGGCCGAACACGGTGGCCTCGGTGCACCCGCGCGGCTTCTTGTGGTTCTGCGCGGTCACCAGGGTGGACAGGCCCAGCGTATCGGACAGCAGGATGAATTCCTGGCGGGTGCCGGTGCAGGTCTGCCCCACCTCGGTCAGGAACTGGATGCCCTGCGCCCACTCCTCTTCGGTGAGCTGCACTTCGCGGGCAAAGGCATGCAGATGCTGGACCAGGCTGGTCATGATCTGCTTGAGGCGGCCGTTGGGCATGTCGGCGTGCCGCGCCAGTACCGCCTGGGTGATGGTCTCTTCGTCGAGATTACGCATGATGTCGGTTCAGTGATTGAAGATGATCGGGTCGCCGCGCTCAGGTCTTGGCGGCGTCTTCTCAGCGCGGGCAGGTCCGTTTTTCCACGGGCACGTCGAGCGCCTGGTAGTTGGTCTTGTCGATCACGGTGGCCGGCAGCACGATGCTCGGCGTCACCGGCATGCCGCGCAGCTTGCGGATGGCGGCCATGGTGCCCAGGCAGCCCTGGGCAAAACCATTGTAGTCRCCGGTGGCCAGCAGGGTGCCGGCCTTGATCGCGTCCACGGCCTCCTTGGTGCCGTTGATGCCGGACACCAGCGCCTTGCGGTTGGCGCCCTGCAGCGCCTCGATGGCGCCGATGGCCATGGCGTCGTTGGCGGCAAAGATGCCGTCGATCTGCGGGTAGGACTGCATCAGGTTCTCCATCACCTGCAGGGCCTGCAGGCGCTGGTAGTTGGCCGGCTGCGACGCCACCAGCTTCACGCCGGGGAACGCCTTGAGCGCGTCGTGCAGGCCGCGCACGCGGTCGATATTGGTGAGCGAGCCCTTGATGCCTTCGAGCAGCACCACGTTGCCCTTGCCGCCCATGGCCTTGAACAGGTGGGTGGCGGTCTTCAGGCCGAGGTCATAGTCGCTGGCGCCGACGAAGGACACGAAGTTGCCCACGTCGCTCTTGTCGGTGACGTTGACCACCGGGATATTGGCTGCGTTCATCTTCTTCACGCCCGGGCCCATCGCCTTGTAGTCCACCGGCACGAAGACGATGGCGTCGGTCTTCTTGACGATCACGTCCTCGATCTGGCTCATCTGCTCCGGAATGCTGTCCGGCTTGGTGGGGATGTAGTGGGTCAGGCGCGCGTTCATGCTCTTGGCCGCGGCGTCGGCCCCCTGGCGCAGCACCTGGAAGAAGGGGTTGGTCTGGTTCTTGGTGAATACCGCGATGCGCTCGCCGTCGGCGTGGGCCGGCAGGGCCAGCGTGGCGGTGGCGGCCAGGGCCAGCATGCCGGCGAGTTGCTTGAGCTTGGGTGCGTTCATCATGTCTCCTGTCGTCTRTTATCTAGCTGTTGTCTGGCTGTTGTCTGTTGCGAATCGTCTTGTGTGAACCGTCTTGTGTGAACCGTCTTGCCTGCGTCTTGCCTGCGTCGTCCTGCCTGGCGTACCGCGCCTGCACCGCCGTGAACCGGAAGACCCGCGGGCCGGCCTTATGACCTGACGCCGATGCGCTTGCGCGACAGCGTGTCCAGGAACACCGCCAGCACCACGATCACGCCCGTCACCAGCGGCTGCCAGTTGGCGCTGACGGTGAGCAGGTTCATGCCGTTGAGCACCAGCGTGAGGATGATGGCGCCGACCAGCGTGCCCGATACCCGCCCCACCCCGCCGAACAGCGAGGTGCCGCCGATCAGCACCGCGGCGATGGCCGGCAGCGTGAGCGATTCGCCGATGTCGCCTTCGGCCGAGTTCAGCCGCGCCAGGAACACCAGGCTGGCAATGCCGGCCATGGCGCCGCTGACCAGGTAGACCAGCACCAGGCGCTTGATCACCGGCACGCCCGACAGGCGCGCGGCCACGGGGTTGGCGCCGATGGCATAGATCTCCTGCCCGTAGGTGGTCTTTTGCGACATGGCGGTGCCCGCCAGCAGGAACAGCAGCATCAGGTAGACCGGCACCGGCACGCCGAGCAGGTAGCCGCTGCCGATGGCGCGGAACTCCGGCGGGAAGCCGTGGATGGTCTCGCCGGCCATGAACCAGTAGGTCACGCCGTGCAGCACCCACAACATGCCGTAGGTGGCGATGAAGGGCGGAATGCGCAGCAGCGCCACCAGCAGGCCGTTGGCCAGGCCGATCAGCGCGCCGGTGCCCAGGCCCGCGCCCACGCCCAGCATGGTGGAGCCGGTCGCCTTCATCACCGTGGCCGCCACGCAGGCCGACATGGCCACGTTGGCCCCCACCGACAAGTCCAGCCCGCCGGTCAGGATCACCAGCGTCAGGCCCGAGGCCAGCAGGAACAGCAGGCTGGCCTGGCGCAGCACGTTGAGGATATTGCCCAGCGTCAGGAACGCATCGGACGCCAGCGCCAGCGCCAGGCACAGCAGCCCGAGCGCGAACAGCCGGTAGGCGAACGAGCGGGCGTCCGCCGACAGCGGCGGAATCAGAGTGGCCGTGTTCATGCTTTCCCCCTTCCCTTGAACGATTCGATCAGCAGCACCACCAGCACCAGCAGGCCGATGGCCGCCACCTGCACCGACGACTGCACGCCGACCAGGTTCAGGCCGTTGCGCAGCACGCCCACCGCCAGCACGCCCAGCACCGTGCCCGGCAGCCAGCCGTTGCCGCGGTCGAAGGTGGTGCCGCCCACCGCCACCGCGGCGATGGCGTCGAACTCCATGCCGATGGCCGCGGTGGGATGCCCTGCGTTCATGCGCGCGGTCAGCAGCAGCGCCGCCACGCCGGCCATCAGGCCACCCAGCACGTAGACGGCGATCAGGTACACGTTGATGCGCACGCCGGAGAACTTGAGCGCCTCGCGGTTGCCGCCGAGGGCGAACACATAGGCGCCGAAGCGCGTGCGGTACAGCAGCCAGTGGAACAGGCCGTAGAACGCCACGCCGATCCACAGCGGGAACGGAATGCCCAGCCACTCGCCGGAGTAGATCAGCGGGATGGTGTCGCCGATGCCGACCACGCTCTGGCCGTCGGTGGCCACCAGCGCCAGCCCCTGCGCGGCGCCCAGCGTGCCGAGCGTGGCCACGAAGGGCGGGATCTCCAGCCAGGACACCAGCGCGCCGTTGAGCAGCCCGAACGCCAGCCCGGTCAGCAGCGCGGCGCCCAGCGCCAGCGGCAGGGATTGCGTTGCCACCATCACCATCGCCAGCACCACGCCGCACAGCGTGAGCACGGCGCCCATCGACAGGTCCAGCCCCTCGGTCATGATGATCAGCGTCATCGGCAGCGCGATCAGCAGCAAGATGGTGGACTGCGTGCCGATATTGAGCAGGTTCTCCACGCTCAGGAAGCCCGAGCCCGTCAGGCTGAAGGCCAGCGCGAGCAGCCCCAGCACCCATACCGAGCCGGGCATCCTGCCCAGCGGATTGCTGCGCGGCTGGCCCAGCGGCCTTGTCAGTGCATGTGTATCAGGCATCGTTCATCCCCAATTGCAGAATCCGTTCTTCGGTCATCTCGCCATGGGCGACTTCGCCGGCGATGCGGCCGCCGCGCATCACATAGGCGCGGTCGCAGACATTGATGATTTCCGGCAGCTCCGAGCTGATCAGCAGGACGCCGGCGCCCTGCTTGACCAGGCTGTCGATCAGGGCAAAGATCTCCGCCTTCGCCCCCACGTCGATCCCGCGCGTGGGTTCGTCGAAGATAAACAGCTTCGCCTCGGCCACCAGCCATTTGCCGATCACGATCTTCTGCTGGTTGCCGCCGGAGAGAAACTGCGCGAGCTGGTCGCCGTTGGGCGTGGCGATGCGCAGCCGCGCGATCTCGCGCTCGGCCAGTTCGCGCGCGCGCTCGGCGCGGTACCAGCGCGAGGGAAACGCCCGGCGCAGCCCGGCCAGCAGCATGTTGTCGCGCACCGTGCGGATCAGCGCCAGTCCTTCGGTCTTGCGGCTCTCGGGGATCAGCGCGGCGCCCAGTTCGCGCGCGCGGTCCGGCCCGCCATTCATGCGCCGGCCGAAGATGCTGACCTCGCCAGCCTGGATGGGATCGGCGCCGAACACGGCGCGCGCGACCTCGCTGCGGCCCGAGCCAACCAGCCCCGCCAGCCCCACGATTTCTCCGGCCCGCACCTGCAGGTTGATATCGGCAATGCCGGTCGCGGCGCTGACGTTGCGTACGTCGAGCGCCACCTCGCCCAGCTGCGCGCTGCGCTCGCGGCTGTAGCTCATGTCCACCTTGCGGCCCACCATGCGTGCCACCAGTTCGTCCGGGGTGGCGTCGCCCGGCAGGCAGGCACCGACCTTGCGGCCGTCGCGCAGGATGGTGATGCGGTCGCCCAGCGCAAAGACTTCAGCCATGCGATGCGAGATATAGATCATCGACACGCCGTCCGCCTTGAGCCGTTCGATCACCGCGAACAGCTTCTCGGTCTCGCGGTCCGACAGCGCGGCGGTGGGTTCGTCCAGCACCAGGATGCGCGCGTTCTGCGACAGCGCCTTGGCGATCTCCACCATCTGCTGCTGCGCCACGCCCAGCTTGTGCACCGGCGTATGCGTGCTGACCTCCATGCCCAGGATGTCGAGGATGCGGCGCGCTTCGGCGTGCATCTTCGCGTGGTCGACCGAGCCCGGGAAGCGCCCGCGCGGCTCGCGCCCCAGGAAGATGTTCTGCGCGATGTCCAGGTAAGGCACCAGCGAGAACTCCTGGAAGATCACCGCGATGCCCATGCGCATGGTGTCGGCCGGGCCGCCGACGGCGACCGGCTTGCCTTCATGGTGGAACTCGCCGGCGTCGGCCAGGTAAACGCCGCACAGGACCTTCATCAGCGACGACTTGCCGGCGCCGTTCTCGCCCAGCAGCATGTGCACCTCGCCGGGGTAGATGGCGAAGGACACGTCATCGAGCGCCTTGACACCGGGGAAGCTCTTGCAGATGCCGCGCATCTCCAGCAGCGGCGTGACTTCTGTGATGGCGTTCATGATTCGGTCCTGAAGATCTTGCCGGGGTTCATGATGTTGTGCGGGTCGATGGCCTGCTTCACGCTTCGCATGACATCCACCGCGCCGCCCAGTTCGGCTTCCAGGAAATGCATCTTGCCGGTGCCGATGCCGTGCTCGCCGGTGCAGGTGCCGTCCAGGCGCAGCGCGCGCTCCACCATGGCGTCCTGCAGCCGCATCGCGCGCGCGATCTCGGCGGGGTCGTCGGGGTTGACCAGGATCAGCAGGTGGAAGTTGCCGTCGCCCACGTGGCCGACGATGGGCACCGTCAGGCCGGAGGCGTCGATATCCTGCCGGGTCTCCAGCAGGCAGCGCGCCAGCTCCGAGATCGGCACGCACACATCGGTGATCATGGCGCGCGCGCCGGGGCGCAGCGCCATGCCCGCGTAGAGCGTGTTCTCGCGTGCGTGCCACAGGCGGCTGCGGTCCTCGGGCCGCGTGGCCCACTGGAAGGCATCCGCGCCGTGGCCCGCGGCGATGGCCTGCACCTGCTCCGCCTGCTCGCGCACCGCGGACTCGCTGCCGTGGAACTCGAAGAACAGCGTGGGCTTTTCCGGGTAGTCGAGGTGGGAGTGCAGGTTGACGCCATGCATCATCACGCTGTCGAGCAGCTCGATGCGCGCCACCGGCACGCCCGCCTGCATGGTCTCGATCACGCAATCGACGGCGTCTTCCAGCGTGCCGAACGGGCACACCGCGGCGGACACGGCCTCCGGCAGCGGATGCAGCCGCAGCGTGATCTCGGTGAGCACGGCCAGCGTGCCCTCGCTGCCCACCAGCAGGTGCGTGAGGTCATAGCCGGCGGCGGACTTGCGCGCGCGGCGGCGCGTGCGCACCACGCTGGCGTCCGGCATCACGGCCTCGAGCGACAGCACGCTCTCGCGCATGGTGCCGTAGCGCACCGCCATGGTCCCCGAGGCCCGCGTCGACGACATGCCGCCGATGGATGCATCCGCGCCAGGATCGATGGGAAAGAACAGGCCGCTGCCGTGCAGCTCCGCGTTGAGCTGCTTGCGCGTGACGCCGGGCTGCACGCGGCAGTCCATGTCGCCCTGGTTGACGGCCAGCACACGGTTCATGCGCATCATGTCGATGCAGATGCCGCCCTGCGGCGCCGAGGCATTGCCTTCGAGCGACGTGCCCGCGCCAAACGGCACCAGCGGCACGCGCGCGCGGCCGGCCACGGCAACGATGCGCCGGACTTCCTCGGTGGTTTCCGGAAACACCACGGCGTCCGGCAGCTTCACCGCGTGGTACGCCTCGCTGCGGCCGTGATGCTCGCGCGCGGCCAGCGCGGTCGAGCAGCGCTCGCCCAGCATCTGCCGCAGTTCGGCGAGCGCGCGGTCGCGCTCGTCTGGTGTTGCATGCATGGTCTCCTCCTTTTGATTATTTCGAATCCCTGCGGGGAGAAGGCCTGCGCCGGTTGATGCGCCGCCTCTCCTCCGGCCCCTCTACCCGGCCATCGTCGCCACCAGCCGCTCGCCCGACTCGCGCAGCGCGTCGAGCTTGCCGGGCAGCCCGTCCACCAGCAGGCGCCCGTGGCGCTTGCGCGCGCGGCCGGCCACGAACACGCTGTCGATATTGGCCAGGCTGGCCTGCATGACGATGGCGCTGACGGGATCGTGCAGCGGCATCATGTTGAGCCGGCGCGCATCGATCAGCACCAGGTCGGCCTGCTTGCCGACGGCCAGCGAGCCGATCCGGTCCTCCATGCCCAGCATGCGTGCCCCGGCCACGGTGACCCATGCCAGCGCGTCGCGGCAACTCACCGCGTGCGCAGGGGCGATCTCGCCGTGCGCCTGCCGGTAGGCGGCATGGTCCAGCGCGCGCTGCACGCCCAGCGCGATGCGCGCGGCGACGAACATCTCGCCCGACAGTCCCGACTCCAGGTCCACGCCCAGCGACGGCATCACGCCCAGCCGGGTGAGCCTGCCGGTGATCGGGAAGCCGTGGCCCTGCGTCAGCTCGTTCTCCGGTGTGAGCGAGAAGCTCATGCCCAGGCCCGCGAAGCGCGCAAGCTGGTCGTCGGTCAGGTTGTTGCCGTGCACGATATTGATATGGGAGCCCAGCAGGCCGGCCTGCTCCAGCCGCTCCCAGCCATCCGGCGTGCGCGCGCTGCCGCCGCCCTGGTGCATGCTGGCCAGCAGGCCGAACTCGCGCGCCAGCGCGAAATCGTGCAGCGCCACTTCCAGCGTCGAGTAATGCGGGCCCAGGATCGCCAGCCCGAGGCTGAGCAGGTGCGAGCCCTGCAGGCGCTTCGCCAGGCGCTCCACCTCGCCGCGCGGATGCGGCATCTCCCAGAACGGCAGCGCGCCGGGCTTGGGATCGGGCTTGGGCGAGCCGTGCAGGAAGGCCGCGCGGATGCCCGACTGTTCCAGCGCATCCACGGCGGCATCGCTGTGCGCCGGCGTGGGATTGTTGTGGCACCAGTCCACCAGCGTGGTGGTACCGCAGTCGAGCTGGTTCCAGGCGCCCACCAGCGTGGCGATGCCGATGTCGGCCGGCGTGAAGCGCGTGGCCAGCCCCGCATGCATCTGGCGGAAGTATCCGGTGAGCGTCCAGCCCGCGGCCACGCCGCGCAGGGCGGTCTGCCACGTATGCATGTGTGCGTTGACAAAGCCGGGCGCGACGATAAAGCCGCGGGCGTCGATGATCTCGGCGTTGTCCGCGCTCACGGCGTCGATGCGCGGCGCGATGGCGGCGATGCGATCGCCTTCGACCAGCAGGTCGCCGGCAAGCTCGCCGAGCGCGGGTTCCATGGTGACCAGGGTGGCGCCGCGGAACAGGATGCGTGACATGGCTGCGTCCTCCTCAGCGCGAACGGCGGGCAATGCTGGCGGTGCCGGACAGGCAGGCAGGAAGAGGCTGGATGGCGGGCATGGGTCGGTCTCCGTAAGCGGCGGCACTGCCGGCAACCAGGGTCGCCAGCGTGCCGCTCTGTGTATGGCGGGCTACGTGTCAGCGGGTGGCCTTTGCAGGGACCGCGCGGGCTGACATGCGCTGGAACAAACTCTATACTCCCGGCAAACGGAAAAAAACGACGGATAAGGAAATCTTCTTTCCGCCAGGCGAGAGAATCATGCGGCGCCTGGCCGCAGCGTCCGCACCGGGTCAAAGACAAAGGGGAGACGAAGATGGACCGCTGGACCGAACTCGAACTGTTCGTGCAGACCGCCGAACTGGGCAGCATCACCAAGGCTGCCGACAGCCTGGATATCTCCAATGCGGCGGCCAGCCGCTACCTGGCCTCGCTGGAGCAGCGCCTGTCGGCGCGCCTGATCGAGCGCAATACGCGGCGCCTCTACCTGACCGACGTGGGGCACGAATTCTTCCGCCGCTGCAAGGGCGTGCTGGCGGAAATCAAGGAAGCGGAGGCGGCCGTCAACGCCAATGTGCTGGAGCCGGGCGGCACGCTGACGATCACGGCCTCGATGTCGTTCTCGATGAAGCACCTGGCGCCGCTGCTGCCGGAATTCACCCGGCTCTACCCGAAGGTGGACGTCAATATCCTCACCGCCAACCGCTACTACGACATCATGGACAGCGGCATCGACCTCGCCATCCGCACGCGCGAGTTCGAGCCCGATTCCGGCCTGACGGTGCGCCGGCTGGCCGAGACCAGGCGCGTGCTGGCGGCCTCACCGCGTTACCTGGACCGCATGGGCGCGCCGCGCGAGGTAGAAGACCTGCTGCGCCACCAGATGCTGATCTATTCGTACGCCAACCGTCCGCACGAGCTGAACTTCACGCGCGGCGGCGAGGAAAGGGGCGTGACGGTGCGCAGCAAGCTCGAATCCAACGACGGGCAGGTGATTCGCGCCGCGGCGATGGAAGGCCTGGGCATCCTGGTGCAGCCCAAGTACATCATCTACGACGATATCGTGGCGGGGAGGCTGATTCCGGTGCTGGATGACTGGGATTTGCCTCGTCTTACCATTAATATTGCGTTTCAGAGCCGGCGCTATCTGGCTGCGAAGGTGCGGTTGTTTATTGATTTTTTGGTGGCGCACTTCGAGCGGATGGATTATGAGAGGAAGTGGACTTCTTGAGGATTTTTTGTTTTTCCGGCGGTCTGTAGAACCTCCCTATAAAACGTACACATCAAGATCTTAAAGTCAACTTCAACTTCAACTTCAATTTCAACTTCAAAGTCAAATTCAACGTCAAAGGCTTTCGCTCCCCCGGAGCGACCTACTTTCTTTTCCCCGAAAAGAAAGTAGGCAAAGAAAGCGGGCTGCCTGGCCGGCAGGGGCAGAAACGTTGGGATTTCTYGTGTTKCTGGTTTCGTCGTGGGGTTTTTGGTTCTGCTTGCATCCTGCCGTTACCGGGGYGGGCGGCCGCGATCTTGCTGGCTGCAGTGGTTTCGGGGTCAGACCTATGATGGCGAGCACACTGCCAGTTCTGCCATCTGCCGTTACCGGCTTGAGCGGCCACGACATAGCACTCTCGTGGTTTCGTGGTGGGCGCGGTGGACCGGGGCGCGGGTGTGCCGGGTTACTTCAAGCCGGCCACCGCTTATTTCTGAAGCTGACGCTATTAGGCACGGAGCTATGAGGCACCKAACTCAAACAGGGGCCACCGCGCCCACCGCTTATTTCTGAAGCTGGCGCTATTAGGCACGGGAGCTATGAGGCACCGAGCTCAAACAGGGGCCACCGCGCCCACCACGAAACCAGTGCCGCTCCTATGACGTCCCCATCCGCCCCGGTCGCGGCAGCAGATTGAACCACCTGGGCTGCCGCCATCATGTAGCGCCACCACGAATCGAACGCCACCCGCAGGATAGCGACCGCCAAAACCGGTAACGGCAGGATGCAAGCAGAACCAAGAACCCCACGACGAAACCAGAAACACCAGAAATCCCAATGTTTCTGCCCCTGCCGGCCAGGCAGTCCGCTTTCTTTGCCTACTTTCTTTTCGGAAAAAAGAAAGTAGGTCGCTCCGGGGGAGCGAAAGCCGTTGACTTTGAAGTTGACTTTTAATTTGAAGCTTTGAAGATTTTAATCCTTGAAGTTGACTTTGAATCCAAATCCCTTGAATCAAATCACATCATATCAAACACCTAAAGACCAAAATCCACCCCCCCTTATCCCTCCACCGTCAACCCCGCCCCCAACCGCGCAGCCTTGATCACCGCCGCGTAGTCATCACCAGCCATGCCCTGCGCCGCAGCGCCCTGCAGCATCTGGCCGAGCAGCGCGGTCAGCGACAAGGGCACGCGCAGATCCGCACCGGCATCCAGGATCAGCCCTACGTCCTTGAGCATCTGGTCCACCGTGAAGGTGGGCGTGTAGTCATGCTCCACCAACTGCGCTGACTTGGCCTTGACGATGGGCGCGGCCACCGCACTGGCGGTGATCACCGACCACATGTCCTGCCACTTCAGGCCGCCCTTGGCGCCCAGCGTCAGCGCTTCGGCCAGCATGCCGGAGGTCAGGCCGATCATCAGGTTCACCACCAGCTTCATCAGGCGCGCCTGTTCCGCCTCGCCCAGGTAGAACTGGGCCGGCCCGAGCGCCGCCAGCAGGGGCCTGGCCTGTTCATAGGCGGCCTCTGGACCGGACACCAGCGCGGTGAGCTGGGCGGCTTCGGCCATCTTGTTGTTGCCGGACACTGTCACGCGCAGGTACCGGACATCGCGTTGCGCAAGCAGCGCCGCCACGCGCGCGGACGCCTGCGGCGACACCGTGCTGGTATCGATGTACAGCGTGCCCGGCGCCGCCAGTTCCGCCACCTGCGCGCCGACCGCCTCGAACGCCGCGTCGTGCGGCAGCGAGCTGAACAGGATGTCCTTGCCGCCGCATGCCTGCGCCAGCGACGCGGCCGTCTTCAGGCCGGCCTGGCGCGCTGCGTCCAGCACGGCGGGCGCCAGGTCGAAGCCGGTGACCTCATGTCCGGCCGCGRCCAGGTGGCGCGCCATGGGCAAACCCATCTTGCCGGTTCCGATAAAGCCGATTTGCATTGCTGTCTCCAGTGTGTGTCGTGCTGTGTTGTATGGCGCTGTGTTGCGCCGTGCTGGTTCGCCTGCGCGCCTCAGTCGGGGCGTGCGCCCTCGAAGGCCGCCTGCAGCAATTCGCGGATCGGCGCGCGCTCGATCGGGCGCGGATTCCAGTAAGGGTTGGCCAGCGCGATATCGGCGGCGCGGTCCAGGTCTTCGGCGCGCATGCCGATGTCGCGCAGCGCGGTCGGCGCACCGTGCCGCGCTGCGAGGTCGTACAGGGCGCGTGCCGCCGAAGTGTTGCCGCTGCCCAAGGCGCGGCGGATGCGCGCCATGGCTTCGGGCGCCGCACTGGCGTTATAGGCAATGGCGTGTGGCAGCACCACGGTATGGGTCTCGGCATGCGGCAGGTTGAAGCTGCCGCCGAGCGTGTGGCACAGCTTGTGATGCAGCGCCATGCCCACGCTGCCCAGCACCGTGCCGCACAGCCAGGCGCCGTAGAGGCAGTCGGCGCGCGCATCGAGATCGGCCGGGGCTTCGAAGATACGCGCAATGCCGCTGGCCAGCGCGCGGATGCCCTCCTCGGCCATCAGGGACGTGACCGGATTGGCATCCTCCGCATAAAGGCCTTCGGCGGCATGGGCGATCGCGTTCAGGCCGCTGGTCACGCTCAGCGCCACCGGCAGGCCGGTCGTCAGCACGGGATCGTAGATCACGGTGCGCGGCAGCACGCGCGCATCGCGTCCGGTCTTCTTCAGGCCGGCGTCGGTGATGCCGTAGATCGACGTCATCTCCGAGCCGGCATAGGTGGTGGGGATCGCCACGATGGGCAGGCCGGAGGTCAGCGCCACCGCCTTGCCCAGGCCGGTGGTGGACCCACCGCCCAGCGCGACCATGCAATCGGCGCCGACCGCCTGCGCGTGCGCAATGGCGGCGCGGGCCGATTCCAGCGGCACATGCATGACCGCGCCGTCGTAGACGCCGGCCGACAAGGGCCCGAGCTGTTCCGACACGCGCGTGGCCTCCGCCACCTGGTTCGGCGTGCACAGGACCAGCGCGCGGGTGGCGCCTAGCCGCCCGAGTTCGGCGGCGAGCTGGTCCAGCTTGCCGGCTCCGAACAGCACGCGCGTGGGCTGGCTTGCATAGACAAACGATATGGACATGATCTTGTCTTCCTCCGCATGGGTCGGGACCGCGCCCGCACCAATGTGTTTTATTTCGCACTTTGCGCTGCGCCTGCAGACAGGCCTGCGTCCGCGCAACATCTTTGTGCACGTTAGCCTTCCGCCTGCCGGAAAGAAATGCCCGAACGGGAAAACACTCTTGATGCCAGCGGAAGAATCGCCGGTCCGGCCGGATTGCCGGCCGCTCAGCCTCGATGCCGGGCGCTACGGGCGCCCGTCGTGTGCGTCCAGCCAGGCAGGCCGCGCCGGCGGGCACCGAGGCGTGTCGGACGATATGAGGATAGGCCGGCTTATGCCAGCCAGCCGTCCAGCAGCGCATTGACTTGCTCGTGCGCTTCGTACTGGACCCAGTGGCCGGCGCCGGGCACGATGCGCACCTGCCGCCGCGCGTCGCCCTGCGCCATGGCCTGCGCCGCCGCCATCGGTTCGGCGGTCACGTCGTGCTCGCCCCAGGCGAGCAGCACGTCGCCGCCAAAGCGGTCGAGCGCCTCGCGCAAGCCGCCCGCGCGCGAGATCGGCTTGCTGCGAAAGCGCGTATGCCTGCAAGACTCGGTATGCGCATGCAGCGCCATGGCGTCGATACGCGCGGGGTCGGCAATCATGAAGGCGGCGAGATTGTGGCACATGGCTTGCGCCAGCGCGCGCTCGTCCGGCGCCTTGCGCCAGTCCACCAGCGCCTGCTGCTGGCGCCGCACGCCAGCGTGCCCGGCCGAACCCAGCAAGGCCAGCCGGCCCACCGCGCCGGCCGAGGCCGTGACGTTGGCAGCGACGTTGGCGGCGACCAGCCCGCCAAAGGAAAAGCCGGCAAGGTCGAAGCCGTCCGCGCAGCCGGGCAATTGCGCGGCGGCGGCGGCCAGCGTGCCGGCAATGAGGGGCAGCTCGCTGGCAATGTCCCCCGATTCGCCGAAGCCCGGCATGTCGGGGGCCCATACGGTGCGCCGCGCGGCCAGTGCCTCGATATTGCGCACCCAGTGCAGCCAGCTGCCGTGCCCGCCATGCAGCAGGATCAGCGGACGCCCCTGGCCGAAGCGGCGCCACACCACGCGGCAGCCGCCGGCATCGGTGACCGTGCGGCCGGCCTGGCGTTCTAGAGCCGCGACCGCGGCCAGCGCGGCCGCGGTATCGGGTTGTGCCAAATGATCGAAATGATCGGGAACAGTGCCTTGCATCCGGATACCTGCGCGTGCGCGCGAGAAGTCGGCCGGCACCAGCTGCCGGCGAGCCAGGCAGCAGTGTAGCGCCACCCCCGCCGGTAGCCCGGCAGACAGGCACGCCCTCACGGCCCCAGCAGGTTCCCCACGCGGAATGCCCGCGCGCCGGAGACCCGGCCGATCTGGTCGCCCGGCTTCACGTAGCGCACCTCGCGGCCCATGTAGAAGACACCGTCGGTATGGCTGACGATGGTCTCGCGCGTGCCCTCCACCGGATCGACGATATCGAACAGGGGCTGCCCCGCCTTCACCTGCGCGCCCATCGGCGCGCGATAGACCAGCAGGCCCGCCGCGGGCGCCACGAACTGCTCGCTGCCGGCCAGCGGCGTTGCCGGCTGGAGCAGCGGCGGCAAGGGCGGCGCGTCGCCGTCGATCGCGCCGATATGGGTCAGGTAGTCGAGCAGCGCCTGCGTGTCCTGCTGCGCCAGGGCATCGGTCACGTCGCGCTGGCCGCGGTGCTCCACGGTCACGGCGATGCTGCCGTGGGGAATGGGAAAGCGCTTGCCGAATTCCTGCTGCAACTGCCACCAGGTGTAGCTGTGCGCTTCGTCGAAGGAGTGCGCGCCGGAATCGAGCGCCAGCAGGCTGGCGGTGGCGCCGAGATAGCGCGCCAGCGGCTCGACCTCCGGCCAGATCGCATCGCCGGTGTAGACATGCATGGCGGCCTCGCGCGAGCAGTGCAGGTCGAGCACGACGTCCGCATCGTGCGCCAGCAGCATCAGCGCGTGTTGCAAAGACTTGAAGGCATTGACGGCGGGGCGCGCCAGCAGCGCTTCGCGCCAGGCCGCGCGGATGGTACGCAGATTGTGCGCGCTGTCCTGCGTGAGCTTGCCCTCCACCGCCGCCGCAATGTCCTTGAACAGCATCGGGAAGCCGCGGTTGAAGTTATTGCCACTGGCCAGGTCGAAGCGGCCGATGAAACTGCCCAGCACCGCCTGGCCAAGCCCGAGCGGATTGGCGGCGCTGACCAGCACCACCTGCGCGCGCAGCCGGCCCTGCGCCTCCAGCTCGCGCAGGCGCGCCTTGAGCGTGACGGCCACCAGCATGGCGGGGATCTCGTCGGCGTGCAGGCCGGCCTGCAGGTAGATCTTGCGCCCGGCGGCAGCGTCGCCGAAATGGTGGCTGGTGAGCTGCAGGGCAAGCCCGGGCGCAGGGGAGATCAGGGGATGGATCTGGCTTTGCATGGTGTGTGTCTTCGCTAGTGGGTCTTGCCCTCGGGGGGCCTGGCTTAGTTGACGGGCTGCGCGAGCGGCGCGGCCCGCGGCGGTGCGGGCGGCACGCACGGGCTGGCGAGCTGCGCGAACAGGTCCTTGGGATCGGGCAGGCGCGGGATCAGCGCCGCGTCCTCGCCCAGCCCCAGCGCGATGGCCTGGTCGCGCAGGTAGCGCAGCGCCGAGTAATCTTCCAGCGCGAAACCGACCGAATCGAACACGGTGACCTCGCCCGCATCGCGCCGGCCCGGCACGCGGCCGGCCAGCACCGACCACAGCTCGGTGACGGGGAAATCGGCCGGCATCTGCTGCACGTCGCCCTCGATGCGGCTCTGCGGCTCGAACTCGACGAACACGCTGGCGCCACGCAGGATGTCCGGATGCAGCTCGGTCTTGCCGGGGCAATCGCCGCCCACGGCGTTCAGGTGCATGCCCGGCTCGATCATGCCGGGCGTGAGGATGGTGGCGAGCGCCTTGTCGGCGGTGACCGTGGTGACGATGTCGGCGCCGCGCACGGCTTCGGCCGTGCTGGCGCAGGCGCGCACTTCCAGCCCGGGCACATCGGCCAGGTTGCGGCGCAGCTTGGCGGTGGCGGCGGGATCGACGTCAAAGGCCTGGATGCGCCGGATGCCCAGCAGGTGATAGAAGGCCAGCGCCTGGAACTCGCTCTGCGCACCGTTGCCGACCAGCGCCATGGTGGTGGCGCCGGCCCGCGCGAGCTGGCTGGCGGCCACCGCGGACGTGGCCGCAGTGCGCAGCGCGGTGGTCAGGGTCAGCTCGCTGAGCAGGACCGGCTCACCGGTGTCCACGTCGGCCAGCACGCCGAAGGCCATCACGGTGGGCAGGCCGGCGCGGGTGTTGGCCGGGTGGCCGTTGACGTACTTGAAGCTGTAGAGGCGGGCATCGGCGATCGGCATCAGTTCGATCACGCCGAGCGCCGAATGCGTGGCCACACGGGCGGATTTGTCGAAGTCCTGCCAGCGCAGGAAATCCTCGCGGATATAGGCGGCCATGCCGCGCAGGGCGTGGCCGAGGCCGCGCTCGGCGACGATGCGCGATACGTGGCTGGGTGAAAGGAACAAGGTCATGTGGGTCTCCGGTGGAATTGGTGGGTGCATGTCGGCGCGCATGGGTGCGCCTTGGTGCGTATTGGCGCCTATGCGGAACACACCCATTCTTCCAGCCGGCAAAGCCAAAATGAAGTGGTTATTGTGTCAACAAAATACTATCATCGCATCAGAATGACCACAACGACTTTCGTTTCGACACATCGACCCATATGGACCCACATGGACGCCTTCGACCACCAACTGCTGGCGCTGCTGCGCGCCGACGCCCGCGCCAGCGTGGCCCTGCTCGCGCACCGGCTCGGCGTGGCGCGCACGACCATCACCAACCGCATGGCGCGGCTGGAAAAATCCGGGGTGATCGTGGGCTATACGGTGCAGCTGCGCCCCGAGGCGCGGCCGGATGCGATTGCCGCATGGATGAGCGTTGCCGTGGACGGCAACCAGACGCGCGAGGTGATCGCCACGCTGCTGGGGGAGCCCGGCATCGCGGCGCTGCATGACACCAATGGCAGGTGGGACCTGCTGGCCGAGGTGCGCGCCTCGACCCTGGAAGGACTGGCCAACGTGCTGGAACGCGTGCGGCTGATCAAGGGCATCAGCGCCACGGAAACCAGCATCCACCTGCAGAGCTACAAGCTCTCCTGACGCGCTCAGTCTTCGCCGGAGCGCACGCCCGACGTCAGCCTGCTGGCGACGTCCAGGTGCTTGCGCATCAGTTCGGCCGCGCCTTCGCGGTTGCCCGATTCGAGCGCGGCAAGAATGCCCAGGTGCTCGTGGCAGCTCACTTCCACGCGGCCGTGGCCGTGCTTCCAGTCGTAGTTGGACAGGCGCCGCAGCCGGTTCATGCGCCGGACTGCATCGGCGTAGAAACGGTTGCCGGAGGCCAGCGCCAGCCCTTCGTGGAAGGCCGCGTTGGTCTCGAAGAAGGCCACGCTGGAGGCCTCGGTCCACGGCTGCGTGAGAAAGGCGGAATGCTCGATGCGCATGCGCGCGGCCCATTCGGGCGACAGCGCAAACCCGGGCTCCAGGATGGCCGCCGGCTCGATCGCCATGCGGAAGCGGTAGCTCTCCAGCCGCGCCTCGTTGTACCAGGCCGAGTCCTGGAATTTCCAGCGGTAGCCCAGGCGGCGCTCGGCCAGGCCCAGGTCGGCCAGGCGCACCAGCGCCTGCTTGATGGTGGCGCGCGTCTCGCCGTAGCGCTCCATCAGGTCGCGCTCGGAAACCTCGTCGGGCAGGATCTCCCGCCGGCGGTCGTGCGCGATGCGCACCAGCAATTCATCCCCGCCTTCGCCGGCCGCCTCTGTCGGCGCCTCCAGCGGCGGATGCGCCAGCAGTTCCACCCCCTTGTTGCGGCGCCGCTGCACGAAACCCTGCGCCTCCAGGTGATCCAGCGCGGCGCGGATCGGTGTGCGCGACACGCCCAGGTGCTCGGCCAGGCGCTGCTCGTTGAGGCGGTCGCCGGCCTGCAGCGACTCGTCGCGAATCCACTGCGCAATGCGGTAGCCCAGCGCCAGGCGCACGCGTCCAGTCGACTCGGGGATCTCCGGTGAAGTATCCATTGATTTTTTTGTACTCACAAAATACACTATTTATAGCACACCTGACGGCACACTGCCGTGACGCCATCAAGACAGCGCGCCGTTACCGCCTTTATGCAGGCCTTTACGCAGACTTTCCGCAGACCCTTACGCAGACTTTCCGCAAGTTACGCAATTATTTGACGCCGAAAACGCTCCCATGACCAGCCATCCCGCTTCCCCGGACCAAACCGCCATCCATGACACCGTTCCCCACTGCCCGCTGATCGAAGTCAGCGGCGCGCCGCGCGAGCGTGGCCGGCAATACGGCGAACAGGCCGTCGTGCGCATCAAGCGCGGCATCGAGCACTATGCGCGACAACTCGAGAGCAACCAGCTGGGCTGGCCGGAGCTGCGCAAGATCGTGGCCACCTTCGAGCCCACCATTGCCGCGTTCGACCCGAACTATATCGAGGAAATGAAAGGCATCGCCGAAGGCGCGCAGGTGGAGTACGCCGYCGTGGTGATGCTCAACGCGCGCACCGAAGTGCTCAAGCTGGCCGACCGCATGCGCAACCAGCAGCCGGTGCCGCTGGACCCGGACGGCTGCACCGGCGTGCTGGCGCTGCCCGGCGCCACCGCCAGCGGCCGCGTGATCCACGCGCAGAACTGGGACTGGAAGGCGGAGTGCGCGGAATCGTCCGTGGTGCTGAAGGTCAGGCGCGACGACGGCCCCGATTTCCTGACCTTCACCGAAGCCGGCGCGCTGGCGCGCTCGGGCATGAACGCGGCCGGCATCTCGATCACGGCCAACTACCTGGAGTGCGAGCGGGATTACCGCACGCTGGGCGTGCCGCTGGCGCTGATCCGCCGCAAGGTGCTGGAGCAGCGGCGCCTGGCCTTTGCCATGCAGTCGGTGTACGTGACCGCCAAGTCCGCCGCCAACAATATGATGGTGGCGCACGCCGACGGCGTGGCCATCAACTTCGAATGCGCGCCCGATGAAACCTTCCAGGTGCTGCCCGAGCGCGGCGTGCTCGTGCATGCCAACCACTGGCTGAGCCCGGTGGCGCTGACCAAGCTGCGCGACCTGGGCATCCAGAAGATGCCGGATTCGCTGTACCGCGACGAGCGCGTGCGCCAGCTGGTGCAGCCGCATATCGGCAACATCACCGTGGACACCATCAAGCGCGCGCTGTTCGACGACTTCGAGACGCCGTATTCGGTTTGCCGCCCGCCGCGCCCGAACTCGAGCAACAACCTGTCGGCCACCGTGGCGATGATCGTGATGGAGCCGGAACTGGGCGTGATGGAAGTCTCGATGCTGCCGGCGCTGCACCCCACCTTCGCCACCTTCCGCCTGGATATGGAGATCCAGCGGAGCGGCGCCGCCGCCCCGGCCCACGCACGGGCAGTGGCGGCCTGACGCGGCGCGGAGGAGCCATGGAGACGAGACGAACCACCGCCGCGCGGCCGCTGACCCGGCTGCTGACGGCCATATCCACCCTGGCGGCATGCCTGGCGCTGGCCGCGCCGGGCCTGCACGCCCAGCCCGCGCAGGACACCCTGCGCATCCGCCTGAACGCCGACGTGCGCTCGACCGACCCGGGCGTGAACCGCGACGCCAACAGCGATGCGGTGGTCGCGCACATGCTCGAAGGCCTGGTCGCGTTCCGCGAAGACACCACCGTGGGGCCGCTGCTGGCGCAGAGCGTGACACCCTCGGCCGACGGCACCACCTACACCTTCGTGCTGCGCCCCGGGCTGAAATTCCACAACGGCGCGCCGGTCACGGCCGACGACGTGGTGTATTCGTGGAACCGCTACATGACGCCGGGCAACAACTGGCGCTGCCTGTCGGAGTTCGACGGGCGCGGCCAGGCCAAGGTGCTGAAGGTCGAAGCGAAGGACGCGTCTACCGTGGTCTACACGCTGGACCGCCCTTCCGCGCTGTTCCTCCAGACGCTCGCGCGTCCCGACTGCGGCGGCACCGGCATCTACCACCGCAGCTCCGTCGGCCCCGACGGCAAGTGGCGCGAGCCGGTCGGCACCGGGCCGTTCAGGTTCTCGGAGTGGAAGCGCGGCCAGTACATGGAACTGGTGCGCAACCCGTCCTACGCGGCGCTGCCCGGCAAGCGCGACGGCGCCACCGGCAACAAGACCGCCGAGGTGGGCAAGGTACGCTTCATCGTCATCCCCGACGTGGCGGCGGCCAAGGCCGCGCTTCTGTCGGGCGGCGTCGACATGATCTTCGACGTGGAAGACAACGACCTGCCCGAATACCGCAAGCGCCGCGACCTGGTGCTGGAGAGCGTGCCCACCATGGGCCTCAACGGCCTGCTGTTCCAGACCCGCGACCCGCTGCTCAAGGACGTGCGCATCCGCCGCGCGCTGGCGCTGTCGATGGATGTGCCCGAGATGGTCGGTGCCATCACCGAAGGCGGCTCGCAGCCCAGCCGCTCCGCCATCCCGCGCCCCAGCCCTTACTACGGCCGCGCGCAGGCCGGCATGCCGGGGCGCGACATCGAAGCCGCGCGCAAGCTGCTGGCCGAAGCGGGCTACCGTGGCCAGCCCATCAAGATCCTGACCACCAAGCGCTACAACTCGCTGTTCGACATGGCGGTGCTGACCCAGGCCATGGCCAGCGAGGCCGGCCTGCGCGTGGACGTGGAAGTGCTGGACTGGGCCACCCTGCTCGACCGCTATAACCGCGGCGACTACCAGGCCATGGCCTTCAGCTATTCCGCGCGGCTGGACGCGTCGCTGTCCTACGACATGATCATCGGCCCGAAGGACAAGCAGCCGCGCAAGGTGTGGGACACCGCCGACGCCATCCGCCTGCTCAACAACAGCATGAGCCTGTCGGACCGCACGCAGCGCCAGGCCATGTTCGACGGCCTCGACGCCCGCCTGCGCGAAGACGTGCCGGCAGTGTTCTTCTACTCGGAAATGCGCACCAGCGCCGCGCGCGATTACGTGAAGGGCTACAAGGGCTGGCCTCTGGGCCAGCCGCGTGCCTGGGGCGTGTCGATGGCGGGCCGCTGAGCGCCTGGCGGCGCGCTTGATGGCCCGCCTCACTGCACACTGTCAATAACCGGAGCCACCCCTTGTCTTCGTCCTTCCTGCTCTACCTGCTCAGGCGCGTGCTGTGGACGCTGCCCACGCTGCTGCTGGTGGCGGCGCTGGTATTCGTCCTGATGCGGCTGATCCCGGGCGACCCGGCCCAGCTCATCCTGGGCGATGCCGGCACGCCCGAGCAACTTGCCGACCTGCGCACCCAGTTCGGCCTCGACAAACCCATCCTGCTGCAGTTCGGCCTGTGGCTCTCGCATATGGCCAGCGGCGACCTGGGCCACTCGCTGAGCAGCGGCGAGGCCGTGCTGCCGCTGTTGCTCGAACGCTTCCAGGTCAGCGCCGCCATCGTGCTGGTGGCGGTGGGCGCGGCCACCGCGCTGGCCGTGCCGGCCGGGCTGATCGCCGCGTGGAAGCAGAACTCGCTGACCGATACGGTGATCGTGGCCGGCGCCACCTTCTTCCTGTCGATCCCCAGCTTCTGGCTGGGCCTGCTGTTGCTGCTGTTCGTCGGCCTCAAGCTGGGCTGGGTGCCGGTGGTGGGCTACGTCACCTTCAGCCAGGACTGGCGAGCCGCCGCAAGCTTCCTGGTGCTGCCCGTGGTGACCCTGACCCTGATCGAGATGGGCGTGCTCACCCGCATGGCGCGCTCCAGCGCGATCGAGACGCTGCGCCTGGAGTACGTGACCCACGCCCGCGCCAAGGGCCTGTCGGAGCTGCGCGTGCTGCTGCGCCACGTGCTGCCCAACGCCTTCGCCCCCACCTGGACCTTGATCGGGCTGGTGCTGGGCAACCTGCTGGGCGGCATCGCGGTGCTCGAAACCGTGTTCACGCTGCCCGGCCTGGGGCGGTTGCTGGTGGACGCGATCTTCGCGCGCGACTACCCCGTGGTGCAGGGCTGCCTGCTGTTTACCGCGGCTATCTACGTGCTGGTCAACCTGGTGGTGGACCTCTTCTATCCTCTGTTCGATCCGCGGGTCGCGACATCATGAAACTACGCACCAATGCACTGGTGGGCGGCCTGCTGGTGGCCTCGGTGACGGCGATGGCGCTGCTCTCCGTGGTCTGGACGCCCTACAACCCCCTGCGCCTGAACCTGCGCATGCGGCTCAAGCCGCCTTCCGGCCTGCACTGGCTGGGCACCGACGAGTTCGGGCGCGACATCCTCTCGCGCCTGCTGGCTGGCGCCGGCGCCAGCCTGATGGTGGCCGCGCTGACCGTGCTGGTGGCGCTGCTGCTGGGCACGCTGCTGGGGCTGGTGGCCGGCTATTTCCGCGGCAAGACCGACCGCCTGATGATGGTGATGAACGATGCGCTGCTCGCCTTCCCGGGCATCCTGCTGGCGCTCGGCATCATGGTCATCACCGGCGCCAACAAATACGGCATCGTGCTGGCGCTGGGGCTGGCCTACACGCCCACGGCGGTGCGGCTGGTGCGCGGCACCGTGCTGTCGCTGCGCGAGAAGGAATACGTGGAGGCCTCGCGCGTGATCGGCAACAGCGAGCTGACCACCATGCTGCGCCACATCCTGCCCAACTGCGCCGCGCCGCTGATGGTGCTGGGCACGTCGATGTTCGGCTGGGTCGTGCTGGCCGAAAGCGCGCTCAGCTTCCTCGGCCTGGGCGTGCCGCCGCCGGCGCCCACCTGGGGCAACATGCTGTCCTCCGGGCGCCCCTATATCGAATCCGCCGCATGGCTGGGCATTGCCCCGGGCGTGTGCATCGCGCTGACGCTGCTCGGCATCAACCTGCTGGGCGACGCACTGCGCGACTGGCTCGACCCCCGCATGGAGCAAGGATGAACTCCAGGATGAATCCCCCCACGCCTGACGAACGTCCGGCGCCCGGCCCCACGGCCGCCGCCGGCGACCAGGGCGCCCCGCTGCTGAGCGTGCGCGGCCTGACGCTGCGCAGCGCCGCCGGCGCGCGCATCCTCAACGGCATCTCCTTCGATATCGCCCAGGGCGAGGTGCTTGCGCTGGTGGGCGAATCCGGCAGCGGCAAGACCATGGCCGGGCGCGCCGTGATGCGGCTGCTGCCTTCGCAGGTGCGCCACACCGGCGGCACCATCACGCTTGCCGGCAACGATATCGCCGCCGTGCCGGACCGGACCATGCGCTCGCTGCGCGGGCAGGTGGCGGGCATGGTGTTCCAGGAGCCGATGGTCTCGCTCAACCCCGCCATGACGGTCGGCGCGCAATTGTGCGAAGGCCTGATGCTGCATGAGAAGATCCCGGCGCAGGCCGCGCGCGAGCGCGCCGTGGACATGCTGGCGCGCGTGCAGATCGCCGACCCGGAAGGCTGCATGGCGGCCTATCCGCATGTGTTCTCGGGCGGCATGCGCCAGCGCATCATGCTGGCCTCGGTGATGCTGCTCAAGCCGCGCCTGCTGATCGCCGACGAGCCCACCACCGCGCTGGACGCGCTCAGCCAGCGCGAAGTCATGCAGATCATGGCGGACCTCACCCGCACCAGCGGCACCGCCGTGCTTCTGGTCACGCACGACCTGCAACTGGTGGCGCACTACGCGGATTCGGTGCTGGTGCTCAAGCGCGGCGACCAGGTCGAGTCCGGCGCCGCCTGCGACGTGCTGCGCAATCCGCGCGAGGCCTATACGCGCAGCCTGATCGCCGCGCTGCCGCAGCGCGACGACAACCGCCCCGCCGTGGCCGACGCCCCGCCCGTGATCGAGGCGCGCAACGTCTCGATCGGCTATCCCGGCACCCAGCGCCTGTTCTCGCGCACCGCCGCCAAGCTGGCGGTGGACCAGGTCTCGCTGGCGATCCGGCCGGGCGAGGTGGTGGCGGTGGTGGGCGGCTCGGGCTCGGGCAAGACCACGCTGGGGCGCGCCATGATCGGCCTGCTGCCGCTCGAGGGCGGCGAGATCCGGTTCCGCGGGCAGCCGGTCGGCGCGGGCGACAGGCACGCCCGGCGCGAATTCCGCCTGGCCTGCCAGATGGTGTTCCAGGATCCGTACTCCTCGCTCGATCCGCGCCAGCGCATCGGCGAGATCGTGGCCGAGCCGCTCAACCACGGCGAGCCGCTGACCCGCGCGCAGCGCCGCGAGCGGGTCGACGCCATGCTGGCCGAAGTGGGCCTGGATGGATTGGGCGAGCGCTTTCCGCATGCGCTCTCGGGCGGCCAGCGCCAGCGCGTGGCGATTGCCCGCGCGTTGATCCGGCGGCCCGCGCTTGTGGTGGCGGACGAACCGGTCTCGGCGCTGGACATGACGATCCAGAAGCAAGTGCTGACGCTGTTCCGGCAACTGCAGGCGCAGCACGGCTTTGCCTGCTTCTTCGTCTCGCACAACCTGGCCGCGGTGTCCGAGGTGGCGGACCGCATCGTCGTCATGCACCAGGGGCGTATCGTCGAGCAGGGCAGCGTGGCCGATATCTTCGACCGGCCGCAGCACGCCTATACGCGGGCGCTGCTGGAGGCGGCTTATGTGGCGCCGGGGCAGCAGGCGCCGCTGTCGATGCAGGCCGGTGCGGCGGGCGCTGGCGCCGCTGGCCTGGCTGAGCGCCCGGCGAGCGTCAGCGCTTCGTAGCGGCGCCGGTCCTCTCCGCGCGCCTTCGCTCCCGCATACGGGAGCGGGGCCGGGGAGCGGAAAACCGCCGGACTAACGCCAGACCACCGCCACCGTCTGCGCCCCATGACACGCCGCATAGTTCTCGCAGCCGGCGCAAGCCGGTTCGGGACAGGGATGCAGGTCAAGCCGCAGGCATAGCGCATGGTAGAAGAACTTCTTCCACTTCATGTCCATGGTGTTGGCAGCGTATAGAGAGGGAAAGTACTCCTGCAGCAGGCGCGACACGTCGTGCCTGCCGGACAGCCCCATGTCATGCCACAGATGCGAGCCGCCGAAGCAGCCGCTGGCCAGCGCGTGCGCAGCCCAGCGCATCTCGGGGCGGGCGGCCTCGCCGCAGGAAATGAGCATCTCCACCAGGTCGGGAAACTCGCAGGGCAGCGCCGCGGCATCCACGGGCGCGGACTCGGGTGCCCATCCCGCCTCCCGGGCGCCGGGAAAGCAGTGCCCGAGCATCTCCCAGAATTCGGCTTCCGCCAGGCCAAGCCATTGCGCGAAGCGGGGCAGCTTGCCGGCGTTGGCGCTTTCCAGCACCCCGGCCAGCGCGCGCGCCGCCGGCTCACCCGGGGAGAGTGAAAACGCATCGAGGATCAGTAAGGACTGGTTCACGGCACGGCCTTGTGAAGACGGACCCCGCACGCCAGGCAATCTGCGCGATCAGAGCGATCAGCAACCTGCGGCCACAGGCTGCCGGATGCGGTAGATGCAGTCGATGCGGAAGATGCGGTAGTCCAGTGACCGAAATATAGCGGCGTATATAACGACAGTCAAACCTGCCGCCACGGGTCTGGCGCTGCGCACTCCGCACGCGTTTCGCGGCTCAGTCCTGCCTTATCACCGCCGATCCACACCCATCACCGCCCATCCGCACGTATTACCGGAGCCAGCCGGAATCCAGGATCAGAGCGTCAGCTGGTCCAGGCCCTCGAACGGCACCGGCGCCGAGATGGCATAGCCCTGCAACAGGTCCGCGCCAAGCGACCTGGCCAGCGCCATATCCTCGTCGTTCTCCACCCCTTCGGCCACGGTCTGCAGTTCCAGCGCGCGTGCCAGCTCCATCGACAGCGACAGCAGCCGCCGCGCGCGTTCGGCATGGCGCGCCCGGTGCAGCATGGTCTTGTCGATCTTGACCTGCTTGAAGGGCAGCAGGCCCAGTGCCTGCAGCGAAGCGTAGCCGGCACCGAAATCGTCCTGCGAGATCACCATGCCGCGCGCCGACAATGCGCTGAGGTTTTCCAGCAGGCGCATCTCGCCCTCGCGGGACAACCGCGTCTGCTCCGTGAGCTCGAGCACCACGCGCGCGATATCCAGGCCGTGCGACATGCTCATGCGTAACATGGCCGGGATAAAGCCGGCGGCGGCCGCCGTGCACGGGTTGACGTTGAGCGAGAAGCGGCCGCAGTAGCATGGGAAGCGCGCCTGCACGCGCGCGCAGGCACGCAGGAAATGATCCAGCAGCAGGTTCTCCACGCCATGTCCGGCGAGGTTTTCCACGAACTTGTCCGGCGCGTGCACGCGGCCCTTGTCCGACCAGCGCGCCAGCACCTCGAGCCCGACGATGCCACCGTGCAGCGCACTGATCTGCGGCTGGAACACCGGATAGATATGCCCCAGCTCGATCGCGCCGACCAGATCGGCCCTGGAGAGCGCGAGCAGCTCGTCGCTCTGCAGGCTGCGCCCTTGCGCGTCCGTGTCCGCGTCCGGCTGCGCAAGCGTGGGCTGGGCCATCCTTTGCCGCAGCCGCGCCATGCGCTGGACCATGGCATCGTAGCGGCTGCCCTCCGTTGCCGCTGCGGGTGCGGATTGCGGCGGTGCTGCCGGCCAGGCGCCCGCCTCGCTACTGATTAACGCGATATGCAATTCAAGCTCCCGGAAGCCAATCCTTACTGCCATTCCCTGACCACGCCAATCTCGCCTTGGTTTTTGGTTTTTATTGTTCTTGTGGTTTTTTCTTGTTTTTATCGTTTTTATCGTTTTTCTTGTTCTTCGCGTTCACCTTCCGAACTGCAATACCACCGACCCCATTCTTTCAGTCCGCGGCCGGCTACGGGCGATTTCAGTTCCCCTCGTTAGCAGGACCACCCTCTAACGCAGGGTACTGCTGCAATGCAGCGAGGACCACAATGTATCTCAGCAAGACTGAYCCCTTGCTAAACACTCAAGGGGTGCAGGGGCGCCCTGCACCTGCACCCCTCTTTTTCGCCGGCGGCAACGCCCGCGCGATACCACGCCGGCCTCACGGCGCGCTCCCCCCTCGGCATCAGAATCCCACACGCAAGCCAATCGAGCCGTAGCCGTAGTAACGGTCGAGCTTTCCTGCCGTTGCGGCGTTATAGAGGAACGGGATGGTGCCCACAAAGTTGTGCAGCGACGCCTGCCCGCGCAGGAACACTTCCACGTTCTTCACCACCGCGTACGACAGCTCCAGCCCCAGCGTGTGGTTCGAGCGGATCGGCGAATAGCCATAAGTGCTCGCGCGGTTGTCGACGTTGCTGCGCAGCAAATACTGGAACTGGTAGCCCAGCCGCGCGCTGAAGTTCTGGTACTTCCAGCGCCATGCGCCACCCAGGTTCAGGTAGCCCGCCACGTAGTTGAAATCGTCATTGAAATTCAGACCGTACTGCCCGGCGTCCGTGGAGAAGGAGGCCGACTGCAGGTTGGTATTGCCCACGCGGCATGGCGCGGCCAGCGCGCCGTTGGCAATATTGTCCGAGCCGATGGAGACATTGAACGTGCAGCCGCCCTGCTGCAGGCGCGTATTGATGCCGCCGATGGTGACGCGGCTGGCGCCCAGGCCAAAGAAGCCGGTCAGCTGGTTGCGCTCGGTGAGTTCGCCGGAAAAGATCACGTCTGCCTGGGCCTGGATATCGTTGGCGTCCTGGACCGTGATGCTGCTGAAGGTGGCGTTCCTGACCTTGAGCGCGGAAGAGCGGTCCAGGCTGCCGGCGCGGTCGCCCCACAGCGAGAAGCGCATCATGATGCGGTCACGCGCGCCGGGTTCGGCCAGCGGATCGTAATGCAAGGCCAGCATCCAGCTATCGATCTGGTTGTTGTCCGGACCGTAATCGATACCGCGCCGCCAGTAGGTCGCCGAGGCCGACCACTTCGGCGAGAACTTGTAGCCCAGCATGAGCCGCCCGCCGCGATAATCGCCGGCGTTGTCCGGCACGCTGCCCTGGCTCTCGCGCAGGTTGAAGACATCGACCGTGTGGTTGACCATGTCATAGCTGGCCTCCACACGCACGGTATTGAATTCGCCGGTGGCAGGCTCTGCCAGCATGAACACATCGTCTGGCGCCGCGCTGGCCGCGCCCGCGCATGACAAGCCCAGCAACAGGGCGCCGGCCTTGCCGAGCCGGCGCGTGGGATACAACACCATAGAGAGACTCCGAGGCCCGGGGAGCGTGCCTCATGCACGGCGCGCACCGGGTCGTGGCCCGGCGCGCTGCACGCAAAAAAAAGCCAGTCATCCGCCGCGGCGCCTGCCGGCGCGCGACGGATGACCGGGCATGCCCTCCCCGTGCGGGCGGAGGGCCTGGCTACGCACCGGTCAGGGGTTCAGCGTGACCGAGGTCTTGATGCYGTTGCCGCTGACGACTGCCGAGCCGGTCTGCACCGACTGGACCGAGGTCTTCTGCGGGCTGCCGCCGACCAGCGCACCCACGCTCACCGACTTGCCGCCCTGGCCCGCCACGGCAAACGTCACCGGGAAGGTGGTGGTTGCCTTCGGCGTGAGCGCATCGATCTGCGTCTGGCTCAGCGCCCCGGCGTTCTTGAGCTTGCCGAGGAAGGTGGTGAACGGCAGGTTCAGCGARCCGCCGCTGGCGCTGTCGAACAGGTTGTCGGCCACGGCATTGGTCAGGCTGACATTGGCCGAGGTGGCACCCGAGATGCTGAACGAGTACGTCGTGTTGGCAGGCACCTGCACATTGGTCAGCGCCGAACCGCTGAAGGTCAGCGACACCTTCTCGATGATCACGTTCACGGTGCTGCCGTTGTAGGTGTAGCTCAGGCCGGCACGCACGTCAGCCGCACCACCGGCGAAGGCATCGCCGCTCTGCGACACCGCCACCTTGATCGAGCTGAGCGCGCCACCGCCGGTGACCGTGACCGCATCGCCGACCGGGAACGTCTGGCCGTTGATGGTCATGGTCGCCAGCTGGATGAAGTTGGTCGGCTTGACGGCATCGGTCACGGTGGTGATGACGGTGGAGACCACCGAGCCACCGAGGGCGGTCGCGGCGCTCTGGATCGCGCCGGCATTGCCCGTGGCCACGGCGTTGCCGAGCGTCTTCAGGTTGGCCGTGATGGATGCATCGACCAGCGCCGCGGGCGTGACCGCCGACATCAGGGTGCTCGTCGTGGTGGACTTGGCGCTATCGATCACCGCGTTGAGCGAGCCGCCCGACTGCAGTGCCGCCACCGTCGCGGCCGGATCGGTGCCCAGCACGATGGTGCCCAGTGCGGCGCTCACGTTGGCGACCTGGTTTGCGACGACGGGGCCGGCCAGCGCGCCCACGTTTGCCGCCACCGTATCGATGTTCGCCTGCAGGTTTGCCGGCAGGCCTGCCTTGGCGTTCTGCACTGCGGACGTCACCACCGACGTCACCAGCGTGGCGCTGCCCAGGTCAGCCGTGCCCGAGGCGGCGTTCACCGCGGTGGCCACCGCCTTGGCAGCTGCCGCAGCGGCATCGGCCGCGCTCAGCGTGCCGCCGCCCTTGGCCAGGCCCGTCAGCGTCTTGGCAACCTGGTCAATCAGTTGCTGCACCACCACGGCTGCCTTGAGCACCGCTGCGTCCTGCATCGGGTCCAGCGTGGCCAGGTCCTTGCCGGACAGGCCAAGCTTGGTAGCCAGCGCGGCGGCCTGGGTAGGCCCGAGCTGCGCCACCAGCGTGGTCAGCGGCGTGACCACCGGCGTCACGCCAGCCTTGTAGGTGACAGCGGGCGCCTGCAGCACGCCGGTGAACGGCTGCTTGGTACCGATGTCGGTACCGCCGGAGACTTTCAGCGCGCTCGTGCTGCAGCCAGCCGGGAAGGTGAAGTCGCCGGTTGCGCTGGTCGTTGCCGTCTGGTTTGCGCAATCGACAAAGGTCACGGTGGCGCCCGACAGGTAGAAGTCGACCGCCTTGCCGCTCACGGTAACCGCTGCCGGCGTGGATGGCGACGAAGAATCCGACCCGCCCCCGCACGCTACCAGCGCAACCGCGGCAGACGCCATGATGCCGAGGGTAAAGATATTCCTGAAATTGGTTTGCACGCTTCTCGCTCCTGAAATCAACACTTCAATACTTCGATGATGGTCTGTGGCCCAGCGCGCCGGACGACAGCAGCACGCCGTTGCCGGCGCCCTTCGCTGCCCTCTCCTGCTGCGCATCACGGATACCCTTGCTGGCTCTCGCAAGCGGATTCAGCAGCAACGGTCCGATGCTGCGTCTTGCCAGCACACTAGATAAACAATCCCAACTACCGTGTCACCCCTACTAGGCGGGGGAAAGCATTGGCTTGCACGCAAGGCGTTATCCGGGAGCCCGCGTGGCGTGATGGCGCGACCCTGCCGCAGCGGCCGCGCCACCTGCATCCATGCACCCGGGCCGGGCCATTGCGCTCGCTTCTGGCGCAACACGCAGGCGCGCGCAGGCAAGCACCAGCACATGCCGGTGCCCATGCACACGCCCGAGCCCCGCTACAGTGCAGATGCGGCAGCTACACCGGCTGCAGTACCTGCAGCGCCGGGAAATCATCCGGGTTGAGCCATCCCGCCACGTAGCGCCCCATGGCCTCGAGCAACACATCCGAGGTCAGTCCCGACGCGCCGGCCAGTGCCGGGCAGATGATCCAGGTGGTACCGTCGCGCTCCAGCACGCGCAGTGTCTTGGCCAGGTCGGCGGGCTGCAGGATGTAGTCGGCAGCGCGCGCATCCTCCAGCGCAAACGCCTGCACGTAGTCCGCGAGATGACGCTCACCAAGGCAGACCACCACCTTCGGCTTCCAGTGCCGGCGGATGCCATCGATGAAGCCGAAGCGCTGGCCGCTGCGGCACAGGTCAAGGTAGCGCTGCTTGGGCACCAGCGCAGGCTGCCCGCGGAACGCCTTCGACCACGGCGTCTGCCCGATCAGATGGGCCGGCAGCGGGAACAGGCTGAGCTTGAACTCCGCGCCACGCGGCGCGTAGRGAAGATGGTCGAAGTAATGCTTCCAGTCGCACTCGCTCGGCGCGCTCCCAAACGTGTGTGCGCGCGCGGCCGCCATGATCCTTGCGATCTTCTGGTGGGATTGCCAGCGTTCCATGCTGGCGCGGTGCTTGTCGCGGTATCCGGCATCCCAGGCGCCCGGCTGCTCGCGCGGCACCAGCGGCGCTACCAGCGACTCGACCCACGGGTGCGGCGTGCTGTCGCAAAACCACACCGCTGCCCCCGGATTTCCCCCTTCCATACCAACGTACGACGCGAAATACGCGTCCAACTGCTCACGCGAAAATACTGTCTTCTGCTCTATTTCCATGCCTCTACCGCTTGGTGGAGTTAAAGATGCCACACGCAGAGGCAATACACACCTGTACGAAAGGCAACGAGACGCCCCGAATGCATCGGCAAATCTCTAATAGAACCTGGAGACAACCCGCTGAATGGGGATGGACAACGCGCTGGAAATCCCGCGCCTCTCATCCCGCTTCGTATCGGAGACCTGCCAGCCCGACGCCACACCGGCCCCGACGGATTTGACCTTCCTGCAACCAATCTGGATCAGTCTTTCCCTTTGGAAGATGCTGTCCGGCGTCTTTGTCATGATGACCCGCGTGCCGCCGAACCCCGCCTTAAGGAAACCTGATCGCGTTTGCGCGAAACACTAACTAGGCGGACCGAGATTTTGCGCGAGAATCGAGCGATGCGCGCCCCCCTTTCGAGGGATTCGTTGCACTCTTGTTTCCCTTCTTGAGCGGGGTAACGCCCGATGCCGGCACAGGGCAAATTCGCGCGCGAAAAGCAATCCCATAAAAGCGGTAGGGTACGGCCACGGCGCGCACGGCCATTCTTCTATACAGTAGGGCAGGCGCACCGCTCCTCTTCTCTCAGGACGGCGCGGCAACCGTGTCCCCCCTGCCCCTCGCCCTTTCCTCCGCTAACGCATCGCCGCAGGCCAGCCGCCTGCAGCACAGCCGTTTCGAAGTCGGCGGGCCGGCGCACGCCAGCGCGAACCCCAATGTAAGCGGCCAGATACTCACTTGGCGGCAGCGCGTGGGTCATGTCATGGACCTGCATGTGAGCCGCGACAGCCTGATCGCCCCCTTTCACGGCGCCATCGACCGCTATCTGGTCGGCGACATGCTCTTCACCGACAGCCGTTGCGACGGCGTGACGCTGCAGCGCAGCCTCGCACGTATCTCAACCGATACGATGCGACACCATGTGCTACAGGTATTTGTGGAAGGCAGCGCCGGCGAGGTGGAGGGAATGCAACGCAACCCGGTGCCGCGCCACGGCGGGATCCTGCTCACCGATCTCGGCCAGCCTATCCAGATGCAGCGTGGCACCACGCGCGCGCTCTCGATCTTCGTGCCCCGCGCCATGATGGACACCGTCTTTGCTGAAGCCGAAGCCGCGCACGGGCGCATTGTCGAGACCGATACCCCGCTGACCCGCCTGGCGGTGGACCATGCCAGGATGCTCGAACGCGAGCTTCCCCGCATGGCGCCCGAAGCCGCCGCGGATGCCATGCAAATCGGTGTGGAACTGCTGGTCGCGGCGTTTCGCCGTGGCGCGAAGCTCGAAGGCAGCGCCAGGTCCGCGGCCCGCAGCGCCATGCTGGCGCGCGCACGCCGCCTGATCGACGCCGATCCCGGCGAGGCCGGCCTGTCCCCGGCAAACCTGCTGGCAAAGATGGAAATCTCGCGCCCGACCCTGTACCGGCTGTTCGAGGACGAGGGTGGTGTGCAGGCGTATATCCGCAARAGCCGGCTGCGCGCCGCCGCCCTGGAGCTGGTGCGGTATCCGCGGCTTGCCGTCAACGACATCGCCTACGGCCTGGGCTTCAACAGCGCGTCTGATTTCACCCGCGCCTTTCGCCGCACGCTAGGCATGTCGCCCAGCGACCTGCGTGCCTACGCCACCGACGCCGGCAACACCGGGCTCAGGCAGGCCGCCCTGGCCCTCCAGGGCGAAGAATTCCGCCGGTGGCTGCACCGGCAGCAAGCCTGAGCCACACAGCGCACCCGCAGGGCCGCATCACGCCGCGAGGCGCAGAGCCGCCGGATCCGGCTGGCCAGGCGCGTCTGGCCGCGTCTGGAAGTCGGCCAGCGTCAGCCACTGGCTGATGAACCCGCCCATCGCATTCAGAAGGACATCCGAAGCCAGCCCGGCGGCACCCGCCACGGCCGGGCAGATCACCAGGTGCGTGCCCTGGTCTGCGTAGATCCGCAGGACCCTTGCCTGGTCGGCCGGCTGCAGCGTGTGCTCCGTATAGGGCAGGCCGCGCATGCCGAAGGCGTGGAGATAGTCACTTTCGTGGCGCTCGCCAAGGCATACCACCACCTTGGGCCGCGCGCGCCGGCGCATTGCCGCGATAAAGCGGAAGCGCGTGCCGGTGCGGCAAAGCGCCAGGTACTTGCCCTTGGGGTTCAGTTCCGCCTGTGCGCCGTGCAGCCGCTTCCAGGGCAGCCCGTTCTCGGCCCGCACCGACAAGGGAAACAAGCTCAGCTTGAAATCCCAACCGCGCGGCCGGTAAAGGTACTCCGCCAGGTAACGCTGCCAGTCGCCGCTATCGTCCCGCCCGAACAACACCATCTCCCGGGCCGCGGCCATGATGCGGGCAATGCGCTGGTGCGTCTGCCACTTAGCTATCTGCCGCGCGTGGCGCAGACGGAAATCCGCGTCCCAGGCCGGCACCGTGCGGCGCGGTGACAACGTCACCGGCAATGATTCCGCATCTGTCATCGGCATGTAATCGCAGAACCAGACTGCGCCCGCCAGATTGCCCCCCTCCATGCCCACATAAGACGCAAAGTAACTATCGAGCTGCTCACGCGTGAAGCCATTCCCATCCATTTCCATCTTTCCAACGGTTGGTCGCCTTGCAACGGGTACGAGGCGTGGATCAGTTCAGACCCACAGCATAGGCCGGCGCACGCGCATCGCTTGACCGTCTGTCTCACTTTTCCCCTCGTCGGATGGGAAAATTTTCAGCCTCGCAAGAGCCGCCGGCCGGCAATGACCGCGCCCGCGCAATCCCGCAGAGCCGGTGTAAGCAGCCGAATCACGCGCCACGCCACCTCTCCCCGGCTCCATCAATCCAAGCACCCCCTACCAAAGCAGGGATAAAAGATAAGGCGCAACGGATGACGCAGGTTATTTAAAAAAATCATATGACCCACTGTCAATGCAGACCGTGGCGAACCTTGCCGCGCGATACGGCAGCCCGCAAGCGCCGCGCGCAATAAGCGCCGACGATCCCCACTCTATCCCTTCTCACGCAGGGTACCCGGGATTCTCGCTGCACCGCATTATCCGCACCATCGTAAAGACGAAGTACACCGCGCGGCTTATGCCGGCGGGCAGAAACCAAGCGTTGCAATTCCAATGGGCAGTCCGCAAAGGACGCCGCAGGTGGCAAGGTCAGCCACCATCGCGCAGCCATGCCATGGGACCCGACTGCCGCGGAAGCAGTCCGCACGACTTTGCTTTGTCTTGCCGTGGCCAGCGCCGCGGCACTGTGCATGGCGCCGGCAACACCGGCCGCCCGCATAGCCAATTAACCGGCGGGGAGGAACAGTACGGTGCACAAGGTGCACCTGCTACGCGAACGCTTCGGGAGAAGTCATGGGAGTCTATCGCGACATGTTCGCCAGGCATCACGATCAGCTAGCGCTGATGGTGCGCCTGTTCGACATCGGGGCCATCTTGATCGCCGGCTACCTGGCGGCCGCACTACGCTTCGCGCCTGACCTCGGGCCAGCCGCGCCCGTTCACCAGTTCATCCAGTACTTTGCCTGCGCGGTGGCCTTCATCGTCATGCCGGCGTTCGACCTCTACGCCTCCTGGCGCGGCCGCAGCCTTGCCGCGATGGCCACGCGCGTGATCTCCGCCTGGACGCTGGTCTGGCTGATCAGCCTGCTGATGTGCTACTTCATTCATCAGGCAGACGCACTCTCGCGCCTGTGGATGGCCTACTGGTACGGCCTCTCCCTGGCTGGCCTGTTCATCGTCCACCTGGCCAGCCGCTCCGTGCTGGGCATCGTGCGCAGTGCCGGCGCCAACCACAAGCGCGTGCTGATCGTGGGCTACGGCCGCACCGGCCAGGAGATGTACCGCCGCGCCACCGTCAGCCACCGCACCGGCTACAAGGTCAGCGGCATCTACGCCCCCGAAGGCGAAGCCACGCCCGAAGGCCGCCCGCGCATCACCGACACCGCCGACATTGCCGAATTCTCACGCTCGCACGGCATTGACGAAGTCTGGCTCACCCTGCCCCTGAGCGAATCCCTGCAGATGCAGGAAATCGCCTTCTCCCTGCGCAACGACTTCATCGACATCAAGTGGATGCCCAGCGTGCTGGACTTCGACCTGCTCAACCACAAGCTCGGCAACTTCCTGGGCATGCCCGCGGTGGAAATGAACCGCCCGCCATCGCTAGGCGTGCGCGGCACCGYCAAGGCCATCTTCGACCGCGCCTTTGCCGCGCTGGTCCTCATCGCCCTTTCGCCGCTGTTCCTGCTGATCGGCATCCTGATCAAGCGCAGCTCGCCCGGCCCGGTCTTTTTCAAGCAAGAACGCCTGGGCCTGGACGGCCGCGAGATCCACGTCTACAAGTTCCGCAGCATGCAGGTACACGCCGAGCACGGCGTGGTCACCCAGGCCACCAAGGGCGACAACCGCATCACACCCATCGGCGCCTTCCTGCGCCGCACCAGCCTGGACGAGCTGCCCCAGTTCATCAACGTGCTGCGCGGCGAAATGAGCGTGGTAGGCCCCCGCCCGCACGCCATGGCGCACAACAACCTCTACAAAGAGCAGCTGGACTTCTACATGCTGCGTCACCGGGTCAAGCCCGGCATTACCGGCTGGGCCCAGATCAACGGCTACCGCGGCGAGACCGACACGCTGGACAAGATGGCCAAGCGCGTGGAGCACGACATCTTCTATATCCGAAACTGGTCATTCTGGATGGACCTGCGGATAATCTTCTTCACTGCTTTCAAAGGCTGGACGGGAAAAAATGCGTATTAGTCGATTCCGGTTCGCAGCCCTTCCTGGCACGTTGTGAGCAGTAGGATGTTCCGCATCAAGGACTCAGCCGTCGCACTGGGCTCGACGGTCACCGCGCAGCTACTCTTCTTCGCATGCGTTGCGGTGATCGCGCGCTCCTACGGCCCAGAGGCGCTTGGCGTCTTCAACGGCGACGTGGCGCTCGGAATGTTTCTCGGCACCATATTGGCATTCCGATACGAGTTGGCCTGCGTCAGCGACTCCCGTGCAATCTCGCTCACCTCGCTTCGACATGCTCTGACACTCGCCAGCGCGAGCACAATCGCATTAGGGATATTACTGTACTTTCTTTTCAGCAAGTACACGGTGGTCGTATTCGCAATGTCTTTCTTTGCGCAACAAGCCGTCGCCCACTATCTAAATTCCCTACGTCATTACGTAGCCATCGCTTTTCTCCGCGTCCTTGTTAACGCGCTCCTTCTAGCTTCGCTGATCACCGCGCCGAAAATATTTGGCTCTGTCGAGATCAACCCTTTTTATGAATTTGCGTTTGTCACGTTGACTCTTTCGACGGCCTCAGTATTTCTCATCCTATTTTTCAATAGGAAGTGTCGAAACACGATTTCTTTCTACCGTTTCATCCACGAAAATCTTCGTTTCGCCAGCTACACACTCCCCGCCACCCTGTTGGCTTCAGTCTCTCTCTATGCACTCTCGATCCTGGTGCCACGCTGGTTTGACGCCATAGCTGCTGGTTATTTCGCCGCCGCCTATCGCTTCGGCGCCTTCCCAGTATCACTCATCGCACAAAGCATTGGCGGCGTACTCCGCCGCGACGCGGTTTCTGCCGTGGCAAAGGGGGCGCCGCTGCTCACTGTCCTACGGCCCTTCAATTGATATACATACCGCTGTCGCAGGTCTTCCTGGCAACAAAATCTCAGCGCATCGACCTACTAATCCAGCTGGTTAGTGCAATAAGCCTCGCCAGCGCATTGATAATTTCAAAGATAAGTAAGTTCACGTTGCTGGGTACGTCGCTTGCATTCTCCATCGGTGGCTCGCTGGTTCTTCTTTTTGGACTTTTCGTTATCTTTAGAGTCTCAGCTGACTCACATCAAAAGAATCATTCAGAAATCACCGATGAATTGCAAGCAACGCTACGATAGTGAATTCTATTAATAATCTGACAAAACACACTGTGATTGCAAGTTACATTACATCCATAAGAATCCTGAACAATTAACCTCGAATTATCTAGCGATAGCCGAAGCTTACAGTCGAGTTAAAAGCAAGTCTATGAAGATCACGCACCTCATCGAGTCCACTGCGACAGGTACTTTGTCGATGGTTTGCCTTGCCGCCAACTACTTCGCCGCGAACGGACACCAAGTAAGCGTCGTCTACTCCCCCCGACCGGAAACGCCAACTGATCTCGAATCACTGTTTCACCGCGATGTCGTCCTGCATGCCCTTCCGATGGGCCCACGGGATCTTCCTGGCGGCATCCTCGAAGCTCGCAGGAAACTGAAGGAACTCAATCCAGATGTGCTGCACATGCATTCGTCCTTCGCAGGGTTCGTGGGTCGCCTAGCGACAATTGGGTGGAAATCAGATCTAAAATCATTTTACAGCCCGCACTGTATCTCCTTTATGAGAACCGATATTTCGGATCTCAAGAAGCGAATCTTTACGCTGCTAGAAGCCATTGCTGCTAAACGCCATGGAACCTATATCGCCTGCTCGCGCAGCGAAGCGCTAGCCATTGAAGATTCGTTGGGACTTCCCGCGCTCATACTTGAAAATGCTGTTGACGTCGGCTTCTTTACCAGGCCAAACACCGACACCCCGCTTCGAGCGCACCGACCAGACAAGCGCCTCACAGTTGTCACCGTAGGTGGGATTCGCCGTCAGAAGGGTTTCGACCTCTTCTCAGACATTTCGAGACTTCTTTCTCACCGAGGCTTCGAATTTGTTTGGATCGGAGACGGCGACCTCACCAGCAAAGCAGCCCTCACAGATGCAGGTGTTCGCGTAACTGGATGGCGTACTCGCCAAGAAGTACGCGACATGCTTCATTCCGCAGACGTGTACCTCTCAACCGCGGCTTGGGAAGGCATGCCTGTCTCAGTCATCGAGGCAATGGCATCCGGGTTGCCCGTTCTTGCAAATCGATGCCCGGGGAACGTGGACGTCGTTGACGATGAAGTCAATGGGGTTCTGTTCTCTGGCGCAAGTGAGGCCGTTGGCCAACTCGAACGTCTATATCTGAATACTGACCTGCGTACCCAGATCGCGCACCAAGGGGAGCAGGCCGCTCGCGGGCGCTTTGCCCAAAGCAGGTTCCTTCACCAACTCGAACAAATTTACATCCAGCCTTCCCGGGTTGGTGCTCACTAGGAGAAACTCATTATGGAGGAAATCGGGGACGGCAACTGCGCGGTTATCTTCGGCGGAAATGGTTTTATTGGTGCATTTCTGGCATACAGCCTCGCATCCAGCAAAAAATATCGCAAGGTATACCTTTTTGACCGAGAAAGTATCGAGGAAAAGCAAAATCAGTTTCGACTTGAAATGGTGCGATCCAGCGGTGCCATTGAGCTACTTGGGGACGTGCGGCATCCAATCACATGGGCACCGGATGAGAGAGTCGACTTCGTCGCGAATCTAGCTGCAGTGCATCGCGAACCCGGCCACCTCCCGCATGAGTACTACGAGACCAATATCCTCGGTGCGGAGAACGTGTGCGATTGGGCTAGACGAGTCAATGCGACGAATATTATTTTCACAAGTTCGATTGCACCTTACGGCGTAAGCGATGAACGACGTGACGAGAATTCATTGCCGGTCCCGGCTTCTGCCTACGGCGGATCTAAGCTAGTCGCCGAAAAAATTCATCTTTCGTGGCTCAACGAAGATCGCTCACAAAGAGTACTAACAATCGTTCGCCCCGGTGTAGTTTTCGGGCCTGGCGAAAGCGGGAACGTATCTCGGCTCATCCATGCCGTCATGCGGCGTTATTTCTTTTATATGGGGAATAAGGAAACGCGGAAGGCCGGCGTCTATGTAAAAGAATTGGTTGACGCAATGCAGTGGGTACATCAGCAACAGATCGACAGCAAAGACGCATATGCGCTATTTAATATGTCGATGGAACCCGCGCCTGCAATTCGTGACTATGTGAATGCTGTGTGCCTGACTGCCGGAATTAAACGTCATGTACCGGAGGTGCCATTTTCTCTTCTACTTTTGGCATCTCACAGCATCAGCTTGCTCGCCGGCTTGATCGGCCTGAAACAGCCATTTAGTCCTGTTCGGGTACGCAAACTCGTCCGCCCTAACTATATAACGCCTGGATACTTGCTTGCCTCGGGCTACTCATTCAAGTATGACCTGGCCGGTGCGTTTCAAGATTGGCAAACGCTATGCCCGGACGACTGGAAATAGGAACTTAACATGCAGATTGATATTTCGCCCGATATTCGCCTATCAAACCAACTTCCCCTTGTCCTTATTGGTGGCTTGAACGTTCTGGAGGATCTCGACAGCACGCTTTTTGCGTGCGAGCGATTCATGAAGGTCACGACTGCCATCGGAATCCCATTTGTCTTCAAGGCGTCATTCGACAAGGCCAACCGCTCCTCCATACACTCTTATCGCGGACCGGGATTGTTGGAGGGCATGCGCATATTTGACAGGGTAAAAGATGAATTCGCCGTTCCCATAATTACGGATATCCATGAACCTGCGCAAGCCGAGGTCGTCGCAAAGCACGTCGATATCCTACAGATTCCGGCATTCCTGGCACGACAAACCGATCTTATAGTGGCGGCCTCACATACCGGAAAACCGCTAAATATCAAAAAGCCACAATTCATG